>CAMLNY010000230.1 GCA_946481405.1 uncultured Brevundimonas sp.
GCCCGCGCCTGTTCGCCACTCAGATGCTCCAGCCCCTCAACCCCGTTGGTCGTCGCCTGTTCGAAGATCGCCTCGATCAGCGGGACCTCGTCCTCGTTGGTCGCCACCACCAGCTTGCCGCACTTGCGGTAGTCGATCTTGCGGCTCTCCAGAAACGCATAGAGCGCCCGCCGCCCCTCGACGCAGTACTTCGCCTTCAGCGACCCGGTCGGATAGTAGAGCCCGCCGTGGATGACCTCGGAGTTCCGCGACGACACCCCCTGACCGATGTGCGGCTCCTTCTCGAGCACCAGCACCGTCAGTCCCCGCTTCGACAGCGCCCGGCCGCAGGCCAGCCCCACGGCCCCGGCCCCCACCACCACGGCATCGAAGTCGAAAGCCGTCATCCGCCCATCCCTTGCGACCCCGTCCCGTAGCGCCGCTTCGCCTCGGCCTCGAAGCTCTCGATAAGCTTGCCGACGGCCAGGTCGAAGTTGGCATTCAGCATGGCGTTCAGGATGGGGCTCCTGAAGGCGAAGTCGATCATGAACTCCAGCCTTGTCCCTTCGGGCACGGCATGGAAGTCCCAGCGGTTCTTCAGATGCTTGAATGGTCCGCGCAGCAGGCCGACCTCGACCCTTGGCAGATTGCGGTCATGCCGCACCCAGGTCGAGAACCGCTCCTTCATGAAGGCGAACCCCACCGCCGCCTCGGCGTCCAGCAGGGCCACGCCCGGCGCCTCCTCACGCCGGTTCCAGACGCGCATCGCCGTCACCCATTTCACGAAGCGCGGATAAGTCTCCACGTCCGCCACCATATCGGCGAGCTGGGCGGGGCTATAGGGCAGAACTCGGGTGACGCGGTGGACCGACAATCCGCGATCAGCGTCCCGTCTGGGCCAGACGCGCCGCCTTCAGCCGGGCGAAGTCGTCGCCCGCATGATGCGACGACCGCGTCAGCGGGCTCGACGACACCATCAGGAAGCCCTTGGCCCGGGCGATCGCCTCATAGGCCTTGAACTCTTCCGGCGTGACGAACCGGTCGATGGCGGCGTGCTTGCGCGTCGGCTGCAGGTACTGGCCGATAGTGATGAAGTCGACGCCGGCGGAGCGCATGTCGTCCATGACCTGCATGACCTCCTCCTTGGTCTCGCCCAGACCGACCATGATGCCGGACTTGGTGAACTGGTTGGGGTCGCGCTCCTTGACCATCTGCAGCAGGCGCAGGGAGTGGAAGTATCGCGCGCCGGGCCGGATCTTCAGATAGAGCCGCGGCACGGTTTCCAGGTTGTGGTTGAAGACGTCGGGCCGGGCGTCGATCATCACCTCGGCCGCCCCGTCCTTCCGCAGGAAGTCTGGCGTCAGGATCTCGATGGTCGTCTGCGGCGCCTGCAGGCGGATCTGGCGCACCACCTCGGCGAAGTGGGCCGCGCCGCCGTCGGCGACGTCGTCCCGGTCGACCGAGGTGATGACCACGTGGTTCAGGCCCAGCTGCGACACGGCCAGACCGACCTTCATCGGCTCTTCCGGATCCAGCGGCTGGGGCAGGCCCGTCTTGACATTGCAGAAGGCGCAGGCCCGCGTGCAGGTGTCGCCCATGATCATCAGGGTGGCGTGCTTCTGGCTCCAGCACTCGCCGATGTTGGGGCAGGCCGCCTCTTCGCAGACGGTCTTCAGACCCTTCTCGTGAACGATGGCCCTGGTCGCATTGTACTGGCCCGATCCCGGCGCCTTGACCCTCAGCCAGTCCGGTTTGCGAAGGACAGCCGTCTCCGGCCGGTTCTGCTTCTCGGGGTGACGCAGTTCCGACGGTTTCCGCGTCAGGGTGTCGATGAGGGTGACCATCGAGGCGGGCCGGGCTCCACAGGGGCGTGAACGCGGTATGTCGTCGTTCCGTCGCCGGAAGGCAAGTCACGGGGTGTGACGGTGGAAGCGGTCAGCACTGGAAGCGGACTCGTTCACGTTCCGCAATGGGTGGTTGGCGGACGTCAGGAACAACTGGCTCTCGCCAGCGTGTTGGTCCAGCACGCAATGTTCCGGTTATGCCGCTAGCCGCCGTCGTTCGATGTGAAGGGCTGCACTCCCCACCAGAAGCGATCCGAACAGGATCATCGCCCATTCCGACAGCGTCGGGATGGGCGCAGGCGCCGCATAGCTGTACGCGAGCGCACCGCTGGTCCCGTCGCTGTCGGTGACCGTGACGTTCTGCATCCCCATACCGGGTGGAATCGTGACGATGACCTCGGTGTTGCTGGGCAGGCCCACAATGGTCGCTGGCGTGGCGCCGAACAGGACGCCCCCTGCCGACGGTCCGGAGGTGGAGCTCAGGCTCGTGATGGCCGGGGTCGAGGTCTGGCAGGTGATCCGAAACTCGCTCTGCACGCCCGCGTCGGTCGTGTTGCGGTACCATGCAGCGAACGAGGGGTTTTCGTTCACATACGGAAACGGAAAGCGGCTGATTCCCGATACCGGAAAAACGTGATTGTGAATGCTGACCGACGCCATGTCGAAAACGGCGAAGCTGGCGTCCCGCGTTCCGGCGTCGGGCGTGTAGATCATCCGCCCGGTGATCGTCTCACCGGTGGTGAAGCCGCCGCCAGCGGAGGCCGACCCAACATTGGTCTGCAACCCCGTCGCATTAAGCGCCAGACAGCCCGCCGACTGCGCCTGCGCCGCTCCAGCCGTCGCTATACCCATTGCTAGGACCGCCCCCGCGATCCGTCCTCTGAGAGCCATGACACGTCTCCGCAACATATGGTCAAGCTTGACCATGAATAGGCGGCCTCGGCAGACGGAAACCAGTTTTTTTTGATGCTCCACCGAACGTTGTCTTCCCAAGCCATTCGTGCGCTCGGAAACCCGGATAATGAGCAAGGTCTGCGATGGGCCGGAAGCGGGCGTCCACTCAATTCCGGATAATAGACCTGTCCCCCCACGGCGCCCGACACCTCCGCCATCGCTCCAAAGCCTCACGCCGCGTAACGCATCTTTTCATCACGGCGGGGCTTAACTAGTTTGCGCCCCTGACAGCGAGGGGGCCGCGCGATGGACCTCCGGAGGAGACGCGTATTGCTTAGGCCCGGCCTCGACCCATCGGCAGGCGAAGAGTCCCTGTTCGACGCCCTGATCGCCGCGCGCGCCAAATACGGGGACAAGGAAATCCTGGAGGATCAGGACCGTAAGCCCCTCACCTACACCGGCCTCATCCGCGCCGCCTTCGTGCTGGGCCGCAAGATCGCCGCCATGACGGAGCCGAAGGAGCGGGTCGGCATCCTCCTGCCCTCCTCCATGGGCGTCGTCGTCACCTTCTTCGGCCTGCACGCCTTCAACCGCGTGCCGGTCATGCTGAACTTCACCTCCGGCGAGCGGAACCTGAAGGCGGCGATCGACGCCTCGGGCCTGAAGAAGATTCTCTGCGCCAAACGCTTCGTGGAACAGGCGAAACTCGAAGACCTGATCGAGGCCCTGGGCCAGTCGGCCGAGATCGTCTGGCTGGACGACGTCCGTGCGACCATCGGGCTTCAGGACAAGCTGTTCGGTCTGATGGCCGGGTTGATGCCCAGCCGCTTCAGGGTGAAGACCGCGCCCTCTGACCCCGGCGTGGTCCTGTTCACCTCCGGCAGTTTCGGCGCGCCCAAGGGCGTGCTGCTGAGCCAGAAGAACCTCGTCGCCAATGCGCGTCAGGTCGCGACCCACATCGACCTCGACCCCGACTGGGTCATGTTCAATCCCCTGCCGACCTTCCACTGCTTCGGCCTCACCGGCGGGGTCATCCTGCCGCTGCTGCAGGGCATGAAGGCCTTCCAGTATCCATCGCCTCTGCACGCCAAACAGATCGTCTCCCTGCTGGCGGAGGTGAAGGCGTCCATCCTGTTCGCCACCGACACTTTCCTGAACCAGTGGGCGCGTGTCGC
>CAMLNY010000231.1 GCA_946481405.1 uncultured Brevundimonas sp.
ACGGCGCCATTCTGGAAGAGCCCAAGGTCGACACGGACCGGCTGATCCTCGATCAGGCCCTGATCGAGGCCCTGACAGCGCGGCTGAACGCCGGCGCGGAGCCGACGCCCGACGCCTCCGTTCTGGCCCTGCGCACCCTGCTGGCCGAGAGCTATGACGTCCATCAGTCCGCCATGCTCCGCGCCCTGTGGGGACGGATCGAGGCGCGGACGGGTGCGCCGCTGGTCCTCTCGGGAGCGGCGGCCGGGCTTCTGGCCGCCGACCGGTTCGGCCTCTCGGCGAAGGCCGTGGCGGACCCGGACGCCGCCCTGGCCCGGGCCGCGAAGGGGGCTCGCGCCCTGATCGACGTCGCGGGTCCGCGTCCCTGGTGGGGCAAGCTTCTGGCCCGGCCCGAGCTACGGGTCATCGCCGCTCTGCCCGACGACCGGACCGGCCTCCCCTCGGCCTAGCTGGTCGCCGCCGTCCCGACAGGCCCGACGGGCGAGGACCGCACCTTCTGGGTGACGGATTCCGGCCTTTCGGACGCCCGCATCGTCGAGGCCCTGGCCGCCTGCGGCTTCGTCGGCCGACCGCTGGCTTCGGCCAGCGGCTTGAAGCTGTTCATGCTGGCGGGCTATGTGCAGGCCGAAGACGGGCGGCTGAGTGCTGCGCCCGGTTCGCTGTCCGGCGTGATCGGCTCAGCTCCCCTGTTCTGACCAAGGTTTCCTATGACCGACGCCCCCGCGCCCAAGCCCGGCATCCTCGACATCGCCCCCTATGTCGGCGGCAAGGCATCGATCGTGGGCGTCGCCGAGCCGATGAAGCTGTCGTCGAACGAGAACGCCCTGGGCGCCGGTTCCAAGGCCCGCGAGGCCTTCGAGGCGGCGGTGAAGAACATCCACATCTATCCGGACGGCCGCGCCATGAAATTGCGCGCAGCCGTGGCCGAACATCACGGACTGGAACCCGAGCGACTGATCTTCGGCAACGGCTCGGACGAGGTCTTCGCCCTGCTGAACCAGACCTATCTGACCCCGGGCGACAACATCGTCACCGGCCAGTACGGGTTCCTCGCCTACCGCATCTCGGCCAGGGCCTGCGAGGCCGAGGTCAAGCTGGCGCCCGAGCCCGGCTACAAGGCCGAGGTCGATGCCCTGCTCGCCGAGGTCGATGAGCGGACGAAGATCGTCTACGTTTCGAACCCGTCCAACCCGACCGGCAGCTACAATTCGGGCGAGGAAATCCGCCGTCTGCACGAGGCCCTGCCGGCGCACGTCCTGCTGGTCATCGACGAGGCCTATGCCGAGTTCGTCGCCGAGCCGGACTGGGAGACGACCTTCCCGCTGGCGCGCGACGCCTCGAACATCGTGGTTACCCGCACCTTCTCCAAGATCCACGGCCTGGGCGGACTGCGCATCGGCTTCGGCTATGCCCCGCTGGCGGTGGCGGAAGCCGTCGACCGCATCCGCCTGCCGTTCAACGTCTCTGTGCCGGGCATCGAGGCGGCGACCGCAGCCTTGGCCGACGAGGCGCACCAGAAGGCCTCGCGTGACATGGTCCACACCTGGCGCCCGCGCCTGACCCAGGCCATTCGCGGCTTCGGCTTCGAGGTCCTGCCGTCGGCGGGCAACTTCGTGCTGGTCCTGTTCAAGGATGAGAAGCGCAATGCGGCGGCGGCCAGCGACTATCTGAACTCCCGGGGGATCATCGTCCGCCCGGTCGGCGGCTACGGCATCCACGACGGCCTGCGCATCACCGTCGGCACCGAGGACCAGAACCGCGCCGTCATCGACGCCCTGAGCGAGTTCGCCGCGTCCTGACGCCTAGTTGAGAAGGGCGGTCGAACGCTCTTCGATGCGGCTTTCCAGCTCGGCCATGAAGGGCGCGCGTTTCAGGTTCGCCTCGATCGGCGGCAGGAACTCATAAACGGCTGTGCCCGGGTTCCGCCGGAATCCATGAGCGGGCCAGTGCACGCCGGCGTTGGTGGCCACGGGCCAGCACGGGACCTCGAGGTCCCGGTACAGGGCCGCGACGCCCGGCTTGTAGTCGGGCGGGGCGCCCGGCTTGGCCCGGGTGCCCTCCGGAAAGATCCAGATCTGACGACCCTCGGCGGTCCGCTCCCGCGCCTGCTTGACCATGTCGCGCAGGGCCTTGGACGCCGCCGCGCGATCGACGACGATCATCTTCGTCTTGAGGGCGAACCAGCCGAAGAAGGGCAGGATCGCCAGCTCCTTCTTCATCACGATGCAGGGGTCGTCGAGGACGACGAAGGGGATGATGACGTCCAGCATCCCCTGATGCTTGGCCGCGATCAGGGCGGGGCCGACCGGGCGATGCTCCAGCCCCCGGAACTCCACCCGAACACCGGCGATCCAGCGCAGGCCGAACAGAACGAACCGCGCCCACGCCTTGATCACGGCCATGGCGTAGCGGTGCGGCAGGATCAGCGCGGGCGACAGGCCGACCGCGAAGAGGACCATCGACAGATAGAGCCAGAGGACGAAGAGAAGGGAGCGGATCGTCGTCACGCGGCAGGCGCCTCTTTCGCCGGGGTCTCGGCCTCCGGTCGCTCGCTGTGGCCCGTCACCTTGTGCAGGGCCTCGCGCCCGAGGACGGCGAGATATTTGACGTATTCCAGCGTCATCCGCCGCGCGGTCACCGCCGCCCGCCACCAGCGCGAATTGTCCAGCGACGGGGTCGAGACGGCGTAGGGCGTCAGTTCCAGATCCGGAGCGGCGCTGCGGATCTCCAGCAGCGACCGGGGCATGTGGTAGTCGGAGGTCACGACAATCAGGTGGTGATAGTCCTTGGCGCGGGCCCAGGCGGCGATCTCCTGGGCGTTGCCGTTGGTCGTCTCGGCCTCGAAGCCCAGATCGACGCAGCAGTTGAACAGCCGGTTGGAGCCCGGCGTCAGCTCGCGCAGCTCCTGACGGCGGACCTCGCGATTGACGCCCGAGATCAGGACCCGCTCGCCCTTGTCCTGTTCCAGGAGGCGGATGGCGGCGTTCACGCGCTCGGCCGAGGGGCCGGTCAGGGCGACGATGCCGTCGGCGCGCTCGGGCTCCGGCGCGGGCGTGAAGTTGCGCACCCGGTCGGCGAAGGCGAACAGCCCCACCAGCCAGATCAGGACCACGATCCCGACAAGCGCCAGAAACTTCATGCTTAATCTCTAGCCTTCGGCCCGGGACGCGCCAAGCCTCGCCATCTCTCGCCGGGCGCTGATGTGCGCCGCAGCAAGCGCTACCGTAGCGGCGACCGGCGGACATGGCGAGAGCATCAGGATGTCGCTCCAGGCGACCGGCAGGGCGGGGGTCAGACCCTCCGCTCCGCCGAGGAATCGCAACAGGGCAAGGAGGGCGACGGCCGCGACCGACCCGGCGGCGCCGGCGGCCAGGGCGAGCAGGGCGTAGCGGCGCTGGAACAGCCACGCGATGGCGGCGTCGGTGGCCCCTGACAGGCTCAGGGTCTCGATCACCGCCCGCCGGGCCTCGATGCCCGCACGCACCGCATAAATGATCGCCGCCCCCGCAGCGAAGGCGGTGGTCAGGAAGGCGGCGAGGGCCAGGACGGTGATCAGCATGGCCGATCGCTCCACCTCGCCGCGCCACAGGCTGTGGTCGTCGACAGTGGCGTCGAGGCCCGCTTCCGCGAGGGCGCGGCCGAGGGTCAGGGCGCTGGCCGGGCCGTCGGGGTCGAGACGGACGGTGACGAGGAAGGGCAGGGGCAGGTCGGCCAGAACGGCCTCGCCCATCCAGGGACGCAGAAGCTTTTCGGCCGTCTCGCGATCCATGGCTGCGGCCTCCTCGACGCCGTTGACGCCGGCCAAGGTCTCGGCGGCCCGGGCGGCGGCGGTGTCGCCGCTTTCGCCGACGCGGGGACGGACCTGAAC
>CAMLNY010000232.1 GCA_946481405.1 uncultured Brevundimonas sp.
ATCTACACTCTTTCCCTACACGACGCTCTTCCGATCTCGCCGGCGCGCGCCGCGATCAGGTACCAGCGGTAGGCCTGGGTCGGGTTGGGGGCGATGCCCTCGTCGCCGTTCTCATAGATGCGGGCGACATTGTACTGGCTGTCGACCAGACCCTGATCGGCGGCCTTCCTGAGCCAATCCAGCGCCTCGGGCCGGTTGCGGGCGCCGCCGACGCCGTCGAACAGATACATGCCGAACGCGTGCATGCCGCGCGCATCGCCGCCCTCCGCCGCGCGACGGGCCCACAGACGGCTCTCCTCCAGATCGGAGGTCACCCCGTGCTCGCCGGTCTGATAGAGGCCGGCCAGCTTCAGCTGGGCCTGCGGCTCGCCGAGGTTGGCGGCGCGGGTCAGGGTCTCGACACCGGCGGGATCGTCGCGGTCCAGCTGTTCGGTCGCCTGGGCGAACAGGGTCTGGGCCTCGGTCGCGTCGGCGGGCGAGGCGTCCAGCGGCGCATCGGCCGGGCTCAGCGCGAGCGCCGCGATCGGCGTGGCGCTCTCGGCCTCGGTCGCGCCGCCGACCAGCTGGCTCAGGTCGGTGACGTCATAGCCGGTCACGCGGCCAAGGGAGATCACGCCCGCGACCACGGCCACGCCGGTGACCGAGGCGAGGAAGGCCTTCTTGACCGTGCCGTCGCGCGAGGCCTGCTTGTCCAGCCGCTCCTGCAGCCGCGACTTGCCGCCCTTCTTCAGGCCGCCGAGGCCGAAGCTCGAGCGCGGCGCGGGCTCGGGAGCCTGCGGGGTGTTCATGGCCGCGCGGGCGGCGGAGATGGCGTCGCGGGTCGAGGCGGCGCGACCGGCGGCGGCGCCCCCGACCAGACCGGCGCGCATGCGACGGGCGTCGACGAATTCGGTCTCGGCCGCGAAGTCGTCCTCGCCGCCGTCGAATGTGCGGGCCGAGGGGAAAGCCTCGGCGACCGGGGCGGCGAATACGGGCGGAGGCGCGCCTTCCGGCGTGGCCTCGGCGATGGCTTCGAGGGCGTCGGACACGTCCGCGCCGCCGAAGCCGCCGAACGGCTGGGACGGGGCGCCGAAGGGGGTCGGCTCGGGCGCGGCGGCGGCCGGTTCGAAGCGACGCGGCAGGGCGTCGAAGCTGTCCTCGGTCGCGACCGGCTCGGCCGCGACAGGCGCCGGGGGCGCATCGGGGAAGGGCTCGATGTCGGCGGCCAGCGAGTCGATCGACCAACCGTCCTCGGGCGAGGCGAAGTCCTCGTTCGGGAAGGCGGCGGCCCGCCAGTCGGGCTGGGCGAACTCCGACGCCGCCGGTGGCAGGGGCTGGGGCGTGGGATCGAAGACAGGCGGCGGAACCGGCGCGGCCGTCCGCTGGTCCAGGGTCTCGCGCGCCTCGGCCAGCAGCTTGGCGGTCCGTTCCTCCGACAGCCGCATCCGCTCGGCCAGTTCGCCCGAGGCGCGGTCGTAGCGCTGCTCGATCCGGTCCGAGCCCTCGATCATGCGACGGCCGATGTCTTCCAGCGCCTGTGCCGACTTGCGCTCCGACTGGGCGATGCGGTCGGCGAGGCGGTCTGAGATGCGGGTGATCTCGACGCTCAGCTTCTCCAGGGCAATGGCGTGCTGGTCGTCGGCGCGGTTCAGGCGGTGTTCGATCGCCTGACCGTAGCGGCCCATGTCGCGCTCGATCTTGTCCGACAGGGTCCTGGTCAGGGCCTCTTCGAACTTGCCCAGACGCGAGTCGCCCGCCGTCTCCATCTTGTCGACGCGGCTGTCGAGGTTCTGGGCGATGCGCAGGACCTCGCGGCCCATGGCGTCGATGCCCTGGGCCGAGCGCTGCTCGACGGCGCGGGTCTGTTCGCCCAGCGCGGCGATGGTCGCCTCGATGCGGGCCATCCGACCTTCACTCTCGGCGGTCTCCAGCCGACGCATCATCTCGGTGCGGTTGGCGTCCACCTGGCGCGACAGCGTCTCGGCCAGCTTCTCGAAGCGTGCGGCCTCGCGCGAGCCTTCCGGCTCGACACGGCTCTCGGCGGCGCGCAGCCGCTGGTCCAGACCGGCGAAGGAGCGCTCCAGATTACGCAGGGCCTCGGTCGTCTGGCCCTGGGCGGCGTCCAGCCTCTGGCCGACGCGGGCCAGAATATCGGCGCCGCCGCCCGGACCGGCGGCCTTCTCGACCGCCTCGATGCGCGAGATCAGGGTCTGGCTATGGGCGCGGTTGCGCTCTTCCACATCGTAGAGGCGGCTGGTCAGGGCGGCGACGGCCGTGTCGGTCTTGCCCCAGGCGTCGGCCCGCTCGACGCCATCGAGACGCTGACGCACCTCGTTCAGGCCGGAGCGCTGACGCTCCTCCATGTCGTACAGGCGGCTGGCCAGACCGCCGACGGCCTGTTCGACCTTGGAGATGGTCTCAGCCGTCTTCGGACCCGCGTCCTGCTCGAACCGGCGCAGGCGCCTGTGGCCTTCCTTCAGCTCGTCGGAGATGTCGTCGATGCGGCGGCCGTACTGACCCGTCTGCTGGTCCTGCGCCTCCATCCGGCGCACCAGACCGGCGACGGCCTGATCCACGCCCTGAATGGCGATCGTGGAGCGACGCTCGGCGGCTTCGAGGCGAGCGGCGATGGCCTCGACCGAGGCGGCGACGCGCTGCAGGGTGTCGTCGTCGCGGGACGACATCTCATAGGCGTCGTCCAGGCGACGCGAACGACCGCGACGGTCGAAGGTCTCGGAGGCGTGCGGGCGGCGGGGCAGCGGCGAAACGCCGTCGTCCTCGTCGTCCATGATCATTGTGTTGAGCCACTCGCCCAGCGTCATGCCCGAGCGGCGCGCCAGATCCTTGGCGACTTCGCGCGCCTTCGGGTCGATGCCCTTCACGCTCCAAGGCGCTGCGGCGGCTGCGCTCACTGATTCGGCTCCCGACCCATAGGCGCACGGTATATCGCCCATATCCGGGGTGTAAACGGACCGTTAACCCCAAGATATTGACGGTCGCCCAACTTCCTGTGGACAGCCCCGCGTCTCTGTCCCCTGCATCGCCCCGACATGGTTAACGAGCGGTGAAGATTAAGACCTCGGAAAGGGTTGGCTTGCGCTTCTGAGGGGCGTCGGCCACATCCCGCCGATGTCGATGACCCTGACCCTTTCGCTGCTCGCCGGCGCCCTGATCGTGGCCGTCTTCGCCGGCTGGCGCGGCGCGCGGCCAAGCGACTTCCTGAGGCCCCGCATGGTGCCATGGCGCTTCATCATGCTGCTGGCCGCGGCCCTCGCCTTCCTGCTGCTGATCCACCTCGCGACCTTGCTCGGGGTCACGCCGCGCGGGACTTGACGGAACGGCGTCGCGGCTGAGCGGTTATTCGGGCCGAACGCCAACCGCAGGAGCCCGATATGGCCGATCTGACCGCCGCCGAAGCCGAGAAAGAGTTCTGGAAGTCGCTGAAGGAGTCCAACACCGGCCTGCTTGGTCTGGACCAGCCGGGCTACCACGCCCAGCCGATGACCGCCTTCCGCGAGGAAGAGACCGGCACGATCTGGTTCTTCACCCGCGACGACACCGACCTGGCCCGCGACGCGGGCGTCGGCGGCGGCCAGAGCGCGATGTTCCATTACGGCGCCAAGGACCAGAACGTCTGGGCCTGCATCCACGGCGAGCTGTCGGTCCACGGTCCCGACCGCGAGATCATCGACCGCTACTGGAACCCGGTGCTGGCCGCCTGGTACCCGGAAGGCAAGGACGATCCGGCCATGACCATCCTGCGCTTCGACGCCGAAGACCCAGGCGTCCGCCTGGTGATTCCACCCGGCTTGGACACCCCCGAGGAACGCTCCCGGTTCGTGATCGGCCAGGCGCTCGCCGCCGCCGACCTCAACACCGGTGACC
>CAMLNY010000233.1 GCA_946481405.1 uncultured Brevundimonas sp.
GGCCAGGATCTGACCGAACGGATGACCCGAGAACCAGGCCATCAGGGGCGCGGTGGCCCAGGCGGCCGTGGTCACGGTGGCGACGGCAGGGAACAGCAGGCCCCAGCCGGCATCGACGCGGCCGGCCATGCTTTTTTCGAACTTGCCGCGCACGGCGCCGGCGCCGATCGTGCCGATGAACCAGACGATGGCCTCGACCCAGCCGACCGTGCCCAGAAGGCCGATCGCCCAGCTGCCGATGATGACGTAACGCAGATACTGGGTTTGCAGAATCGCCGTCAGGGCCTGAGCCGCCTCGCTGGCGCTCATCCCGCCGGACTGACCCGAGCCGAGGCTTTTCCCGATATCCTCGGATCCGACCATGCGTCCCCCAACGTCCCTGAAAACAACCCGCGGTGACGCTATGACGAAGGTTCTAAGACGAAGTGAACGCTGGTCTTTCCTCAGTCGGAGGCTTCGTCCGGGGTCTGGGCCTTGATGGACAGAGCGTGGACCGGTCCGGCCAGCTCGGCCGCCAGCACGGCGTTGACGGCTCGCTGGCGCTGAACCCGCCCCATGCCGGAAAAGGCAGCGGACACCAAGGTCAGGTTGAAGTGGCTTTCGCCGCCCGGCTGCGCGTCCATCCCGCCGTCATGATGGTGTCCCGCGTGCCGCCAGCTGTCGTCCTCCAGTTCCAGCCGTGTCGGATGGAACGCAGCCGTCAGCTTTTCCCGGATAATTGTCGCGATCGGGCCGTCCGGCATGTGGGCTTCCTTGATGGTGACCAATTCGACCCTACACTGTGAGGGATGTCGGCGTCATTCGAGTACAAGCCCCGCTTCAAGGACATGCGGATTAAACCGCCCCGCCCCGACGAGGAAGCGGCGGAGGCCGACGTCCTCCGCCTGAAGCCCGGCGAGAAGCCTTGTGAATGGCCCGACTGCAGCCGCGCCGCCACAGCCCGGGCGCCCAAGTCGCGCGAGCGGATCAACGAGTTCTACGAATTCTGTCAGGCCCACGCCGGCGAGTACAACAAGGGCTGGAACTTTTACGCGGGCATGAACGAGGGCCAGATCCGCGCCGCCCAGGAAAACGAGGCCATGACCGGCGGCCGTCCGACCTGGGAGATGAAGGCCGGCAAGGGCAGCCGCGAAGCCGCCGCTTTCGCCGCCAAGATGGGCACGGCCAACACCACCGGGGCCGGCTCTTGGCAGGACAGTTTCGGCCTGTTCGGTCGTCGCGTGCGCGAACAGGCCCAGCGCGAGGAAGAAGGTCTGCGTCTGGGCAAGCTGGAGCGTCAGGCCCTGGCCGACCTCGACCTCGACGTCCGCACCGACAAGGCGGCGGTCAAGGCGCGCTATCACGAGCTGCTGAAACGCTTCCACCCGGACCTGAACCAGGGCGACCGCGGCGCCGAGGCCAAGCTGCAGCGCGTCATCAAGGCCTACAAGACGCTGAAGAAGGCGGGCATGGCGGCCTAGGAGGCCAGTCGTTCCCTGAACCCGGCCAGCCGGCCCTTCAGGTCCATCAGCTCCGCCGGCGTCATCTTCGACTGGTTCAGCAGGGCCTCGGCCAGACAGCCGCTGTCGACGACCGTTTTTCGACCCTTGTCGGTCAGGCCGACCTCGACGATCCGCTCGTCCTTCGCCCCCCGCGCCCGGCTGACGAAGCCGGCCGTCTCCAGCCGTTTGATCAGGGGGGTGATGGTGCTGGGCTCGAGCGCCAGCCGCTGGGCCAGCCCGCCGATCGTCAGCGTCCCCCCCTCATCCAGCGCCTTCAGCGCCAGATACTGGGGATAGGTCAGACCCATGGCGTCCAGCAGGGGCTTGTAGAGCCGCGTCACCGCCATGGAGGCGGAATAGAGGGCGAAACACAGGTGGTCGTCGAGCGCAATGGTCTTGTCCATGACGACGGCCTAGCACGAAATTATTATCGCACCAACTTTTCACTCGACAAGCGGATCAGACGTGGCTAGGTTTGATTATCGCGATAATCAACTGCCGCCGCGACGGCATGCACGGAGACCGACGATGAACATCCTTTACAAGGCTCACGCCACCTCGACCGGCGGCGGTCGTGACGAGGGCCGCTCGACCACCGACGACGGCAAGATCGACGTTCTCCTGTCGCTGCCGGCCGAAATGGGCGGCAAGGGGGGCGCCGGCACCAACCCCGAACAGCTGTTCGCCGCCGGTTACGCCGCCTGCTACATGGGCGCCCTGCGTCTGGTCTCGGGCAAGGCAGGCACGCCGGTCGGCCCGGACACCAGGATCCACACCTCGGTCGGCATCGGCCCGAACACGCGCGGCGAGGGCTTCAATCTCGACATCGCCATCAAGGTCACCGACCACGGCCTGGACAGGGCGACCATCGACAGCCTGATCCAGGCCGCGCATCAGGTCTGCCCCTACTCCAACGCCACGCGCGGGAACGTCGACGTCGATCTGTCGGCGGAATAGCGCTCCTCTGACCGTGGGCCCCGGCGAAGGCCGGGGCCCGGATGCAATGACCATTGCCCGGAAATTCTGGCATCCTGCGAAATGCCGGCGATCTCCTTCGTAGTCTGGACCCGGCCTTCGCCGGGGTGCACGGAGGTTGAGATGAGCGAGACACAGGTCCTGATCGCCGGCGCCGGCCCGACCGGGCTCGCCGCCGGCCTGTTCCTGGTCCGTGCGGACGTCCGCGTGCGCATCGTCGACGAGGCGGCCCAGCCGACCGCGACGTCCAAGGCTCTGGCCGTCAATCCACGCACCCTGGAGCTTCTGGCTCCCACCGGCATCGCCGAGCGCATCCTCAGCGAGGGCCAGAGGATCGACGTCATTCGCATCGCTCATGAGGGCCGTCCCACGGCCACCTTCCGCCCGCGCTGGGACCGGATCGCGCCCGGCCGTCCCATGACCATCCTGCCCCAGGCCCGGACCGAGGCCCTGCTGGCCGAGGCTCTGGCCGCCTTCGACACCCGGCCCGAATACGGGCTGGGCCTCACCGCCCTCTCCCAGACCGCCGAGGCGGTCACCGCGACCCTGTCGAACGGAGAGACGGTCACCGCCGACCTCCTGCTCGGCGCGGACGGCGCCCATTCGGAGACGCGGCACGCCCTGAACCTCGGCTTCCCCGGCGACGCCTCGGACCTGCCTTGGCATCTGATGGACGTGGAGATCAAAAACGCGCCGCTGGATGAGGCCCGCGTCGACTTCCAGCACGCGGGGCCCCTGATCACCCTGCCCTTCTCGGGCGGCGTGTTCCGCATCATCGGCTTCGGCGAGGACCTGTTGCCGCGCCTGCCCGCCGACTGGAAAGTCGGCCGGATCCTGTGGCGGTCGGACTTCCGCGTCTCGCACCGGATGGCCCCGACCATGGCCGTCGGCCGGGTCGCCCTGGCCGGGGACGCGGCCCACATCCACTCCCCCATCGGCGGGCGCGGCATGAATCTGGGGATTGAGGACGCCTGGGTCTTCGCCGTCTGCGCCGTGGATGCGCTGAAGGGCGACCTCGGCCGGATCGCCGACTACGCCCGCGTCCGGCACGCCGTGGACGAGGCCTGGGTGAAGACCTCGCGCGGCCTGACCGGCCTCGTCGCCGGCCAGTCGCCGGGCGTTCGCCTGTTGAAGCGGATCGCCCCGCCGATCGCCGCTTCGCTGCCCGGACTGGTCGAACGGGGACTTAAGCGCGGTATGGGTCTCGACCACCCGACGGACGTGCGATAATCGCACACCCATGGCCTCCCCCCTCGACGCGACCCCCGATCCGCTGCTGACGTTCGAACCCCACCGCAAGGTCACCGTGCGCGAGGCCTTCGGCGTCGATTCCGACATGACCGTGCCGATGTTCGACACCGTCGACAGCCATGTGCCCGAGGTCGATCCGGCCTACCGCTTC
>CAMLNY010000234.1 GCA_946481405.1 uncultured Brevundimonas sp.
ACCACCCAGCTGCTGCAGTCATCGACGCTGGCGGCCGGTTCAGCCCAGGTGAACTCCACGATCTCCAGCGCCTTCGTCACCGACGGCGGACCGGGCTCGGCGACGATCTCGCTTCGGGGCCTCGGCGCCAACCGGACGCTGGTCCTGCTGAACGGCCGTCGCGCCGGGCCGGCCGGTACGCGCGGCGCCGTTTCGGCCTTCGACCTGAACGTCATCCCGCAGTCCGCCATCGACAGGGTCGACATCCTCAAGGACGGTGCCTCGTCCATCTACGGTTCGGACGCCGTGGCCGGGGTCGTGAATCTGATCACCGAGCGCGGTCGCGACGGCGGGGAGTTCAACGTCTTCGGCACGGTTCCGATCGAAGGCGGCGGCGAGCAGTACAACGCCTCCGCCGCCTGGGGCACGAACTTCGACCGCGGCTATCTGAACCTGTCGGCCGACTTCTACCGCCAGGAGAAGCTGGCCGCCGGCGAGCGCGACTACCTCGTCTGCCGCAACCAGTATGTATTCGAACCGGGTACCCGCAATCGCGCCGACCGCATCGATCCGCGCACCAACCAGCCGCAGTGCACCGACCTGACTTGGGGCCAGATTTATGTTTACGGCCCTGACTTCTCGGGCCGCGCGGGCCGCTTCCAGTACGACTATGAGGGCAACCTCGGTCAGTACATCCCGCGCCGTCCGACGAACCCGGCGGTCTCGGCCCAGTATCCGACGGCGCCGACCGGCTTCTATCTGGTCAACTACGACATCCCCTCGCGGGCGGTGACAAACAACCTCAGCGAATATGCGCTCGAGGAATCGATCATCCCGGAAACGACCCGCTACACCGTCTTCGCCGAAGGCGCCTATGAGATCGGCCGGGGGGTCGAGGCCTATGCGGAAGTCCTGCTGAACCGGCGCGAAAGCCGAACCGACAGCTATCGCCAGTTCTGGAACTACACCTACACGGCCGACTTCCTGGACTTCTACTATGGCCCCGGCTCGGGCGGTGATCCGGTCACCGGCTTCCGCGGTCTGAACCTGCTCAGCGCTACGCCGATCACCGATCACTTCGATCAGAGCCAGCGGGTCGACTACACCCGCTTCGTCGGCGGTTTGCGCGGCACCCTAAGCGGCTGGTCGTGGGACGTCTTCGCCCAGTACAGCCGTTCGGACGGCGAATACACCAGCGACGTCATCCTTCAGGACGCGGTCGACTCGACCAGCTTCAAGACGAGGTCCTGCGTTGGGACCAATCTGCCGGTCAGCGGCCGTCCCTGCATCGACGTGGACTTCACCCGTC
Source organism: uncultured Brevundimonas sp. (assembly GCA_946481405.1). Next base: position 1,289 of record CAMLNY010000234.1, read on the forward strand.
CGGACTTCCTGGCGGGCCGTCTGACGGATGCGGAGCGGGCCTTCCTGTTCGACACCGACACGGGCAAGACCATCTACGAGCAGATGTATCTGGAAGGCGTGATCGGCGGCACGCTGTGGGAGCTGCCCTCCGGTCCGCTGGGCGCCGCCTTCGGCTTCCATGTGCGTCGTGACGAGATCGAGGACACCCCCGGGCCGATCACCCTGGCCGACAACAGCTGGGGCCTGTCGGGCGGCGGCATCACCGCCGGAACCGAGGACACCAACGAAGTCTACGCCGAGTTCTCCATCCCGCTCCTGGCCGACGTTCCGTTCGCGCAGCGCGTGACGATGTCGCTGTCGGGCCGCTACACCGACACCAAGACCTCGGGCGACGCCTCGACCTACAAGGTCGGGCTGAACTGGGAGCTGTCGGACTCGATCCGCGTCCGCGCCACCCATGGCACATCCTTCCGTGCCCCGGCCCTGTTCGAGCTGTATCTGGCCGACCAGACCAGCTTCATCGGGCAGCGCAACATCGATCCCTGCCTGAACCTGGGTCAACGGGTCGCCGATGGCACGCTTCAGGCCACAAGCCAGCTCTACCGGAACTGCACCAGCACCTCGGGACCGGGCGGCGGCGTGCCGACCACCTTCACTGGCGGCGTGGCCACGGCCACCGTCACCACTGGCGGCGGTCTGGGCGTTCTGGAGCCCGAAACCTCGCAGGCCACCGTCATCGGCGTCATCCTGACCCCGTCGGGCAGCAACCTGAGCCTCGCGGCTGACTACTTCGACATCCAGATCGAGGACCAGGTCGACGTTCTGGGCGCCGCAGGCATCCTTCAGGCCTGCTACCTGTCGGACAACTTCCCGGGCGATCCGATCTGCAACCAGTTCGATCGTAACCCGACGACCAAGTCGATCGACCAGGTCCGCGACAGCTATCTGAACATCGCCGAACAGAACAACCGCGGCATCGACTTCACCGCGCGCTGGTTCCACGACTTCGACTTCGGCACGGTCACGATCGACTCGCAGACGACCTGGACGTTCGAGAGCAACCAGTCGACCTTCGCCGACTTCGGCACGGACTTCCTGGGCGACATCGGCAATCCGGAACTGGTCGGCAATGTCAACCTGACGGTCAACCGCGGCCCCTGGACCGCCTTCTGGGGTTGGGACTGGATCGGCCAGCAGGACGCTCGCACGGACGTCATCCGCAACGGCGGCAACCTGAACCTGGTCATCGACGGCCGCACCACCCAGACCAAGGGCTATGCCGAGTTCACTAGCTTCCACAGCGTCTCGCTCGGCTACGAGGGCGACGGCTGGGAGATCACGGGCGGCTTGGCGAACGTCTTCGACGAACTGCCGCCGGCGGCCTCGTCGAACCTGGTCGGCACGACGGGCAACTCGGTGCTGCAGTCGCAGTACACCGAGGCCTACTACGGCCGGCGCGCTTTCGTGCGCCTGTCCAAGTCGTTCTGATCCCGAACGAAACAGGCTAGGACCAAGGGCGGCGGAGCGATCCGCCGCCCTTTTCCGTTTCGATCCGCCTCAGGGAACGCCATGGCCATCATCAAGGGCATGAAGGACACGCTCGACCTCGAGGTCGCGCGCTTCGACCAGACGCCGCTGAAACAGCCGCTGCTGGTCAACAGCATCCCCAAGGGCGGTACCCACCTGTTGCGAAACGTGCTGCGCATGTTCGTTCCGGTCGACCAGCACCACGACCGCGACTTCGTCCAGATCCCCAACATGCACCAGCATCTGGACGCCTTCGATCCGAATGCGCCCAAGCTGGCGGCGGCGCACCTTCTGTTCAGCGACCAGTCCTGGGCCAACATCCGCTACGCCCGGCACATCCTGCTGGTGCGCGATCCCTATGACTGGGTGCTGGCGCGGGCGCGGTTCTTCGTCTCGGACGAGTTCGAGCAGGAGAACATCCAGCACCTGAAGACGGCCAGTCTGTTCTCGGCCGAGGCGCTGATGAACATGATGATCTTCGGCGTGCACCAGAAGTCGCCGGCCCTGATCGACATCTACACCCACAACGCCGCTGCCTGGCTGGGGACGGGCGTGCATCTGGTCCGTTACGAGGATCTCGCCGCCGCCGTGCGCGATATCGATGCGCCGGAGAGCGAGCGGCTGATCGCGGACCTTCTGGTCGCATCGGGCATCGACCGGCCCGCCGACTGGCGCGAGCGGGTGGTCACGGGCGCGGACCGCAAGAAGAGCCGCACCGCGCGCGAGAACCTGAGGCTGCCCGAGCACCTCGTCTTCCCCGACGTCCTGCCGGACGCCCAGAAGGCCCTGGTCGACTTCCACGCGCCGGGCCTGCGACAGCTGCTCGGCTACGTCTGAGGCGGATCAGGCCCGTTCGGCGATCCAGCCGGGCAGGGCGGAGATGCTGTCCAGCAGGCCGAAGCGCGGGTGATCGACCGGCGGCTCCGCGATCTCGTGCGCCCAGGTCACGTGATAGGGGATGTGCACGGCGAAGGCGCCGGCCTCGATCGCCGGGATGACGTCCGACTTGACCGAGTTGCCGGCCATGACCGCCTCGGCCGCGCCCGT
>CAMLNY010000235.1 GCA_946481405.1 uncultured Brevundimonas sp.
CGACATCACTCTCCCGGGCGTCTGGGGACGGCTCCTGTCCATCGCCATCATGCTGGTGGGCATCACCCTGTTCGTGCGCCTGGGTCAGAGCCTGCTGAAGCCCCGCAAGGTCAACTTCCCCTGCCCGACGTGCGCGCTCCAGAAGCACGACCCCGACGCGGTGCATTGCAAGGCCTGCGGCACGGTTCTGGCCATCCCCGACGAGGGCTGAGGGAACGTGACAAAACGGTAAGGTTCGCCGCCTTGCCGCTCCGGTCCTCGCGTCTAAGGTGCCGCGTCCCTGTTCCGGAGCTGCCCCCGCATGCGTCGTTCGCTGAGCCTCACGGCTGTCCTTCTCGCCTCCACCCTTCTTGGAACCACCGCCCTGGCCCAGACCCGCAACCCGCCCAATCCGCCCCTCGTCGAGGGCGGTTTCGCCACCTCCGACGCGACTGACCCCTGGCTGTGGCTCGAAGAGGTCGACGGCGAGCGCGCCATGGCCTGGGTCAATGAGCACAACACCCGCTCGCTCGGCGTGCTTCAGGGCGACCCCCGCTACGAAGGCCTGCATGAACAGGCCCTGGCCCTGGTCCAGGCCCGCGACCGCATCCCGTCGCCCGGCTTCACCCACGACGGCCACATCGACAATTTCTGGCAGGACGCCAGCCATGTGCGCGGCATCTGGCGGCGTACGACGCTGGACAGCTACCGCACTGACGCTCCGCAATGGGAGACCATCCTCGACATCGACGCCCTGTCGGCCGCCGAGGGCAAGAACTGGGTCTACAAGGGCGCGTCCTGCCTGCCGCCCGAAGAGCGTCTTTGCCTGATCTCCCTCTCGGATGGCGGCAAGGACGCCGTGGTCGTGCGCGAGTACGACTCGATCGCCCGCCGCTTCGTCGAGGGCGGTTTCGAACTGCCGGAATCCAAGGGCGGCGCGACCTGGGTCGACGCCGACACCCTGCTGATCTCGCGCGACTTCGGCCCGGGCACCCTGACGTCGTCGGGCTATCCGATGATCGTCAAACGCCTGAAGCGCGGCCAGTCGATCGATCAGGCCGAGACGATCTTCACCGGCCAGCCGTCGGACGTCTCGGTCGGCGGCGGCGCGCTCCGCGACGCCGACGGCGTCATCAAGGCCGTCATCATCAATCGCGGCGTCAACTTCTATGAGGGCGAAACCCATCTGCTGAACGCGGACGGGACGACGACCCGGCTGCAACTCCCGGCCAAGTCCGACATCGACGCCCTCGTTCAGGGCCAGCTGGTCGTGACCATCAAGCAGGACTGGACCGCCCCTTCGGGTCAGGCCTTCAAGACCGGAGACGTCGTCGCCTGGAACCTCGACGCCTGGCTGGCCGATCAGGCGACCCCGGCCCGGCTGATCATCCGCCCCGGCCCGCGCGAGTCGGTCGAATCGATCAACGCCACCCGCAACAAGCTCGTCGTGGCCCTGTACGAAAACGTGCGCGGCGCGGCCTATGTCTATACGCCGAACCCGTCCAGCGAATGGTCGCGCACCCGTCTGGACCTCCCCGCCAACTCGACCGTCGGCCTCGGCTCGGCCTCGGAACAGGACGACCGCATCTTCGTCAGCGTCGCCGGCTATCTCAGCCCCTCGACCCTGTCGCTGGTCGATGCGGCCACCGGAGACATGGCCCAGGTCAAGTCGATCCCCGCCAAGTTCGACGCCTCGGGCATGACGGTGGAACAGTTCGAGGCCCGCTCGGCCGACGGGACGATGATTCCCTATTTCGTCGTCCACAAGACCGACATGCCGCTAGACGGCTCCAACGCCACCCTGCTGTACGGCTACGGGGGCTTCCAGTCGTCGATGCTGCCCGGCTATTCGCCGACGGTCGGCAAGTTGTGGCTGGAGCGCGGCGGCGTCTATGTCGTCGCCAACACCCGGGGCGGCGGCGAGTTCGGCCCGACCTGGCACGAGGCGGCCCTGCAGGAGAACCGCCAGCGCGCCCATGAGGACTTCCAGGCCGTCGCGCTCGACCTGATCGCCCGCGACATCACCTCCCAGCCCCACCTCGGGATCATGGGCGGGTCCCAGGGCGGCCTCTTCATGGGGGCGATGCTGACCCAGCGTCCGGACCTGATCAACGCGGCTGTCATCCAGGTGCCCCTGTTCGACATGTTCCGCTTCCACCGCCTTCTGGCCGGCGCCTCGTGGCGGGCGGAATACGGCGACCCGGACATCCCGGAACAGCGCGCCTGGATCGCCGAATACTCGCCCTACCAGAACCTGCGCGCCGGCCAGCCCTATCCCGAGGTCTTCATCCACACCTCGACCAAGGACGACCGCGTCCACCCCGGCCACGCCCGCAAGGCGGCGGCCCGGATGGAGGAACTGGGCTATCCGGTCCTGTTCTACGAAAACACCGACGGCGGCCACGCGGCCGGCGCCAACCTGCGCGAAACGGCCCGCCGCATCGCGCTGGAATACACCTATCTGACCCGCCGCCTCATGGACGTGCCGGCGGAGGAATAGGACGATCAAATCCTCCCCCGGAGCAAAGCGAACGGGGGAGGGGGACCGCGAAGCGGTGAAGGGGGCGACCCCGGACACGGCGCCTGGTTCCGCCCCCTTCACCACGACGCAAGCGCGTCGCGGTCCCCGTCCCCCGCTGCGCGGGGGAGGACCACTGACGGAGTATGTTCATGCGACTGCGCCTCTCGATGCTGACCGCGACCGCCCTGATGGTCTTTGCGACCCCCGCCCTGGCCCAGACCAGGCCCCCGCCCCACTTCCCGACCGACCTGTCCCCGGCGGGCGTCCGCGCCGCCGACGATCATCTGGCGCTGGAGGAGGTGGAGGGCGCCGAGGCCATGGCCTTCGTCCGCGCCGAGAACGAGCGGTCGCTGGCGGCCCTGACCGGCGATCCGCGTTACGAGACCTTCCGCGCAGAGGCCTTCGACATCCTGTCGTCCACGGCCCGCATCCCGGGCCCCAGCTTCCTCGGCGACGGCATCGGCAACTTCTGGCAGGACGCGACCAACCCCAAGGGCGTCTGGCGCCGGACCTCGCTGGACAGCTACCGCACCGACAGCCCGGAATGGGAGACGCTGATCGACGTCGACGCCCTGTCGCGCGCCGAGGGCAAGGACTGGGTGTGGAAGGGGGCGCGCTGCCTCGCGCCCGACGAGACCCGCTGCCTGATCTCCCTGTCGGAAGGCGGCAAGGACGCCGTGGTCGTGCGCGAGTTCGACACCACGACGAAGCAGTTCGTCGCCGACGGCTTCATCCTGCCTGAGGGCAAGCACCGGCTGGAGTGGTTCGACATCGACACCCTTCTGGTCGCCACCGACTGGGGGCCGGGCGCCCTGACCGAGAGCGGCTATCCGTTCATCGTCAAACGTCTGAAGCGCGGCCAGTCGCTGGCGGACGCGGCCGAGATCTATCGCGGTGACATCTCCGACGGCGGCTACGGCGTCAGCCCCAGCGTCTATCGCAACGGCGCGGGCGAGGTTCAGGCCATCATCATCAGCCGGCCGCTGGACACCTATCGCTCCGAGACCTGGCGTCTGACGGGCGGCACGGCGGTCAAGCTGAACCTGCCGGAGCGGGTCTCGATCCACGGCGTCCAGGACGGGCGCCTGATCGTCGGCCTGGACCAGGACTGGGAGCGCGGGGGCTTCCCCGTCGCTTCGGGAACGCTCTTGTCGCTGTCGCTGGCGGATCTGGCCCAGCCGACCATGCCGCCCGCCTCGCCTGACAGCGACCCGGAAACGATCTTCAAGCCGACGGCTCGCCAGTCGGTGCAGGATGTCGCCGTGCTCGACGACGGTCTGGTCGTCAGCATCGCGGACAATGTGGTCGGAACCCTCCGTCGCTTCGCCTTC
>CAMLNY010000236.1 GCA_946481405.1 uncultured Brevundimonas sp.
TCGGCCTTGAGGTTCGGCTTCTTGGAGCCGCCCATGCCGGTGCCGCTGGGATCGCCGCCCTGGGCCATGAAGCCCGGGATGACGCGGTGGAACTTCAGCCCGTCATAGAAGCCCTGGTCCGACAGGGTGCGGATGCGCTCCACGTGACGCGGGGCGACGCGCGGATCCAGTTCGACGAGAATGCGGCCCTTGGCCGTGTCGATGACCAGCAGGTTTTCCGGCGCGATGGTGCGCCAGTCGGAGGCGGCGGCGGCCGGGGCCGGGGCTGTCTGGGCCATCGAGGCGGCGGGAGCGAGAACCGACAGGGCGGCGGCGAGGACGAGAGGCGTAATCTTCAACGGAGGGTCCGGTTCTAGCGTTTGACGCGGTCGCGCACGGCGGCAGCGACAGCGGGGCTGACGAAGCTGTCGATGTTTCCGTCCAGCCGGGCGATTTCCTTGACCAGCCGCGAGGCGATGGCCTGGTGGCGCGGATCGGCCATCAGGAACACGGTCTCGATGTCGTCATTGAGGCGCTGGTTCATGGCCGTCATCTGGAACTCGTACTCGAAGTCCGCGACGGCGCGCAGGCCGCGCACGATGACGCTGGCGTCGAGGCTTTCGGCGAAATGCATGAGCAGGGTCGAGAAGGGCTGGACCGCGATATTGGCGTTCAGCCGGGCGACCTCGGCGCGCACCATCTCCACCCGTTCGTCGGTCGAGAACAGCGGGCCCTTCTCGTCATTGCGGGCGACGCCGATGACGAGTTTGTCGACCAGCTTCACGGCCCGGCCGATGATGTCCATGTGGCCGTTGGTGACCGGATCGAAGGTGCCGGGATAGAGCCCGATGCGCATGGCGTTTTCTCCCCCGCCTTTCGGCCGTGATTAGCAGGGGTCGCACGCCCGGCCTAGATCGCCTGAACCGGGTTCGAGGACCAAGCGACGCGAAGGCGCCCGATCCGCTCGGCTTCGACCTCGAAGACGTAGTCGCCGACGGCGGTGATCGGACAGGCTGGAGTGGCGCTGTTGCAGAGGAAGGCCCCGTCGAAGGCGGCGAGGTCGGAAAGGCGGACGGGAGCGGTGCGTCCGCCGAGACCCACCTGGGCAAGGCCCTGTGAGATCAAGGCCTGGGCCACGCCCGGCAGCATGGGGGCCTCGGGCCAGACGACGGTGTCGCCGGCGAGGAAGCCCACGTTCCAGAGACTGCCCTCCGAGATCAGGCCGTCGGGATCGGCGAACAGGGCGTCGTCAAAACCGGTGTCACGGGCCATACGGCGAGCGCGGATCAGGGGAAAGGTGGCGGTGTGTTTGATGTGGGCGGCGTCGCGGACGTAGGTCTGGGGCTGGACGCGCACGCTCTCGGCGAGAGGCGGCGGCGGTTTCGACACGGTCGTCATCACCTTCGGCTTGACGCGGGCGGATGGCCGGCGGGGCCAGAGTTCGGGCGAAAACAGGCTCAGGCGGAGCCAGGCGTCGCGACGGCCGTCGAGCGCGTTCCACATGAGGGCGCGCAGTTCGGCGTCTTCGGGCGCATAGCCGAACAGTTCGACCGCGTTCGCCGTCAGCCGCGCCAGATGCCGGTCGAGACCGCGGACCCCGCCGCTCTCCACCCGAAAGGAGGTGTAGGCGCCGTAGTTGACCAGCGCCTGATAGCGGAGGTCGTCCTCGCTCGGAGCGAGACCGTCGATGAGGAGGTTCAAGCGTCCCTCTCCCGGAGGGAGAGGGTCTGAGCGCCCGAGAGCCGCAAGGCGATCAGACTTGCGCGAAAGGGTGAGGGGTTACGGTGCGTCCGCGTGAGAGCGTAACCCCTCACCCTTTCGGCCAAGGCGCATCGCTGCGCTCTGCGGGCCTCAAGCCCTCTCCCTCCGGGAGAGGGATCAGTCCTCCGCGTCACCCTCGACCTCGGACGCATCGTCCCCGCCCGTCTCTGCCAAGCGTTCCACCGACACGACCTTTTCGCCCTCCGCCGTGCGGAAGATGGTCACGCCCTGTGACGAACGGCCGACGATGCGGACCTGATCCACGCGGGTGCGGATCATCTGGCCGCCGGAGGTGACGAGCAGCAGATCGTCGGTCTCCTCCACCGGGAAGGCGGCGGTCAGGCGGTCGCCGGCGCGGCCGCCGAGGCCGTGGGCCGTCAGACCTTGGCCGCCGCGACCCGTGCGCCGGAACTCATAGGCCGAGGAACGCTTGCCAAAGCCGGTGTCGGTCACGGTCAGGATAAACTGCTCCGCCGCGCCCAGTTCGGCGATGCGCTCCACCGACAGGGCGGCATCGGCGACGGCCTCATCGTCGGCTTCCGGGATCGCATCGTCCTCGTCGCCCGCCGCCTTGCGCATGGCGTTGGCGTGTTTGACGTAAGCGGCGCGTTCCTCCGGCGTCGCATCGACGCGGCCGAGGACGGCCATGGAGATGACCTCGTCGCCGTTCTGAAGGCGGACGCCGCGCACGCCGGTGGAGTCGCGGCCCTTGAAGACGCGGACGTCGTCTGCCTTGAAGCGGATGGCGCGACCCAGAGCGGTCGTCAGAAGGACGTCGTCCTCGGCGGTGCAGAGGGCCACGCCGACCATGTGGTCGTCGTCTTCCAGCTTCATCGCGATCTTGCCGGCGCGGTTGACCGTGGCGAAATCGCTGAGCTTGTTGCGCCGTACGTCGCCCGAGCGGGTGGCGAACATGATGTCATAGTCGCCCCAGGTCGTCTCGTCCTCCGGCAGGGGCAGGACGTTCATGATCGAATCGCCCGGCTCGATCGGAAGCAGATTGACGAAGGCCTTGCCGCGCGAGTTCGGGGCGCCGAGCGGCAGCCTCCAGACCTTGAGCTTGTAGGCCTTGCCGTTGGTGGCGAAGAACAGGACCGGGGTGTGGGTCGAGGCGGAGAAGACGCCGACGACGGCGTCTTCGTCCTTCATCGCCATGCCCGACTTGCCCTTGCCGCCGCGATGCTGGGTCCGGTAGGCGTTCAGCGCCACGCGCTTGACGTAGCCGCCGTGGGTGACGGTGACGACCATGTCCTCGCGCGGGATCAGGTCCTCGTCCTCCAGCTCGAAGTCGCCCTCGCCGATGACGGTGCGACGCGGAACGGCGAACTCGTCCTTCACCGCCAGCAGGTCCTCGCGGATGATGGCCAGGATGTTCTTGCGGTCCGACAGGATCGTCAGATGGCCCTGGATGGTGTCGGCCAGCGAACGCGCCTCGCCGAAGATGTCGTCGCGGCCGAGGCCGGTCAGACGCGACAGGGTCAGGGCCAGGATGGCGCGAGCCTGTTCGTCGGTCAGTCTGATCTTGTCGCCCTCGACCAGGACGGTGCGCGGGTCGGCGATCAGCTCGACCAGGGCCATCATGTCGCCGACGGGCCAGGCCTTGGCCTGCAAACGTTCGCGCGCTTCTGCGGGGTCCGCGGAGGACCGGATGATGTGGATGACCTCGTCGATGTTGGCGACGGCGACCGCCAGACCGACCAGGACGTGGCCGCGGTCACGGGCCTTGGCCAGCTCGAACTTGACCCGGCGGACCACGACCTCTTCACGGAAGTCGAGGAAGACCTCGAGCAGTTTCCTGAGGCCCATCTGTTCGGGGCGGCCGTGGTTCAGGGCCAGCATGTTGACGCCGAACGACGACTGCATGGCCGTGTAGCGCCACAGCTGGTTCAGGATGACGTCGCCCGAGGCGTCGCGCTTCAGCTCGATGACGATGCGCATGCCCGCACGATCGGACTCGTCGCGGACGTCGGAGATGCCTTCAAGGCGTTTCTCGCGGACCATTTCGGCGATGCGTTCGATCAGGGTCTGTTTGTTGACCTGGAACGGCAGGGCGGTGACCACGATGGCC
>CAMLNY010000237.1 GCA_946481405.1 uncultured Brevundimonas sp.
GTCGCCTCCTCATACCCCGGCAGGTCCCCCGCCACCGCGGTCATGAAGCGATAGGCCGCCTCACGGCCCTTGCGGACCCGGTCCGGCCCCTCGGCCTCGCGCAGGGCGCCCTCGACCAGTTTCCTGAGCGCCACCGACGCCCCGCCGGGCTGGCCCGCCAGCCAATCCCAGTGACGCGGCAACAGCGTGACCTCGCGCGCCGTCACCCCCAGCTTCGGCCGGCCCGGACCGCGCTTATGCTCTTCCGCCGGTTCGAGCCGCGCCAGCACGTCCTTCAGGCTCCCGCGCAGGTCGAACTCCACGGGCCGCGCGTCCGCGTCGTCGAACACGAGCACGCTTTCCCCCGCCTCGACCGCCGCCTTTACGGCCGGCGCGACCTCGCGCGGCGACCCCGAGGCGATCTGACGATGGCCCGCGAAGGCGGTGCAAGATTTGACAGCGGTCGACATGGGCGGCTCCTCTGACGCGCCGCCGATTTACCCGGGCAGAATAGCGCGGTCAATATTGTCCGGGCGTTATTCTGGGAGCTTCTGTCCCCACAGGGCGTACATCCCCGCGAACAGGGTCGGCCGCTCGGCCTCGAGCCGATCCCAGAGGTGGGCGTCGAACCGATCCGCACACGGCCCGTACGCCGAATCGAAGGCGGCCTGCACCTCCGGCGGCGCATCGAGCCCGATCCACTGCAGACCCGCGTCTTCCAGTAGGGCGACCGCCTGCAGCACGCTGTAGACCGTCGTGGTGCCGCCGATGCCGAGTCCGCTCATCGAATAGAAATCGTCGCTGGTCCGAAGCGCCGCCAGCGCGGACCCGGCCGGCGCCGCCATCACGCGCGCCCGGAACGCCCGGATGCCCTCCGGCGTCGGCGTCAGAGCCTCGGTTTCGATCAGGCCCCGCGCCACGACCACGGCCGCCCGCGCCCGTTCGCTGTAAAGGGCGATGCGCACCACGCCGCCCGCTTTCACTACCCCCGCCACGGCCCGTAGGCCCGCCGCCGGATTGGACAGGTGGTGCAGCACGCCCGTCGCGGTCGCCGCCTCGAACCGGACCGGCTGGCGCTGCAGATCGAGAAGATCGCCCTGTCGGAAATCCACCGTCGCGACGCCCAGCGCATCCGCCATCCGCGCACCATAAGCCAGGCTCGCTCGACTGAGATCCAGCGCAGTGATCGCCAGCGTCGGGTCCATTCGCGCCAGGTCGATAGCCTCATAGCCCGTCCCGCACCCGGCGATCAGGACGCTCCATGGCCCGTTCGGCAGGCGGTCCGCGTCCACGCGAGCCAGAGTCGCCGCCAGCGTCTTCAGCGATGTCGATGCAGGCTGCGGCGGCGTCCGCCAGCGCGGATAGGGGTGGGCCTCGTATTGCGCCCGTACCGCCGCCGAGACCTCGGCCGGCGGACCACTCGCGCCCGCTAGCGCTGGAATCCCGTCCGCCAGCGCGCGCTCCAGCACCTGCGCCCTGAGTGTCCGCTCGACCAGGGCCCGCCCTGTCGCCCCCGCCGCCTCCAGCGCGGCAATCAAGGCTTCGTCTGCCGCGACCTCAGGCAAGGGGCGATACAGGCAGGCCAGAACCAGCCCGTCGAGCTCATCCGTCGGCGCCAGCCCCCGTCCGCGCCGGGCTTCATCCGGATCCACCGGCCAGATGTATTCACCTTCGAACGCCTGCAGCGCGACGGCGCAGGCGAGCTCCAGCCGCCGTCCCAGCGGCTCGCCGGCCGCGTGATCCTCCAGCAGCGCCCGCCGCACGGCCGTCAGTCGCGCTTCCATGGCGGGGTCGATGGTCAGAACCGTCGTCAGAAAGGCGATCCACAGCGGGTCCTCCGCCATCCGGTCGAGAACCTCACCCGGCTCTCCCGCTGTCTCCGGCTTGGCCAGCAGCGCTGCGGCCGTCATGCGCGACAACCGCTGGGCGTCCACGCCCGGCTCGGCCAGCAGCAGCCTCAGGTCTCGATCCAGCGAGGGGTGCCAGCCTGTTATCTCCAGTCGGGTCAGCCGCTCGACGAACACCGGCGCGATCCGTCCGCGCCCGTCGGCGTCGTCGGCGAGCGCTGAGAGACCCCTGCTCAGCGCCTGCACCGCCGGCCCCATCTCGCCGCGCTCGACCAGCAGATCGCTCATGCCCAGCCAAGCGTCCACCGTCGCCGGATGGTCGCGGGCGCAAGCGCGATAGAGGGAGAAGGCTCCCCCCGCATCCCCCTCTTGCCTCAGACGGCGGGCCTCCGACAGCCGGGCGTCGGGGCCTGCGGGCGTCGCCGGTGACGCGCTCAATCCGCGGCGCGCCGGTCGTCCGGCACGATCCAGCCGACCAGGGCGCTGACGATGCCCGTCACGATCGCCGCCCCGACCCCGGCCCACAACCCATCGACCACGAACCCGCCCAGGAACATCGCCGTCAGCCCGATCGTCGCGGCGTTCACGACTAGCAAAAACAAGCCGAAGGTGATGACCGTCAGCGGGAAGGTGATGAAGGTCAGGATCGGTCGAACCACCGCATTGACCAGCCCCAGCAGCACCGCCGCCGCGATCAGCGACCCGGTCGACAGGAACTCCACCCCCGGCACCAGATAGGCCGAAAGCCAAAGCCCCAGCGCCGTCACCAGCGCCTGGAGAATGAACCTCAACATCGGCGTCTCGCTCCATGTTTCGCCATTATTGCAACGCTTCATATCGGATGGCGTTGCGCGGGCCGCAATCCTTCGCTGGCGGAGGAACCGGGCCCGTCGCCGCGCGCTTTCCCGACACGCCTCCCCGGCACGACTTTTTCCAAGGATTTCGATCATGACTGACGAACGCATCGAAGGCGCCGCGACCGGCGCGAACGGCAAGCTGAAGAGCGGCCTCGGCAACCTGACCGGCGACACCAAGCTTCAGCTCGAAGGCAAGTTCGAGGAAGTGAAGGGCAAGGCGCTGGACTATTACGGCCGCGCCATCGACCAGCTCGAGACCCTGTCGGACAAGGCGCCGGAAGACCTGCGCGGCCCGGTCAAGACCGGTCTCGACTTCGCCCGTCGCAAGCCCCTGCTGACCACCGGCATCATCGCCGGCATCGCCTTCCTGATGGCCGGCTCCGGCCGCCGTCGGTACTGATTTCGGCGCAAGACGAACGAAAGGCCCGGGATCGCTCCCGGGCCTTTTTGCTTTGGGCCAATCTTCCCCCATCGGGGGAGGTGGCTCGGAGCGTAGCGTAGAGACGGAGGGGGCCAACCACATACACCGCGTCCGCCGTCAGCCCCCTCCACCACTTCGTGGTCTCCCTCCCCCGATGGGGGAGGAATTCCGATCCTCAGACCGCCTCTCCCTCGATCGTCTCCTTCACCGGCCCGCCCGAAGCAGGCTTGATGTCGAAGGCGATCTTGCCGTCCTTCAGCTCGACCTTCACATGGCCGCCGCGCGTCAGGCGTCCGAACAGGATGTCGTCGGCCAGCGGCTTCTTGATGTTCTCCTGGATGACGCGAGCCAGCGGGCGCGCGCCATACAGTTCGTCGAAGCCGTTCTTGGCCAGCCAGTCGGCGGCGTCGTCGGTCAGCTCGATGGTGATGTTGCGGTCCGCCAGCTGGGCTTCCAGCTGCAGCACGAACTTGGTCACCACCTGACGGATCGTCTCGGGGTTGAGCGACTTGAAGCTGACCACCGCGTCCAGACGGTTGCGGAACTCCGGCGCGAACAGGCGCTGGATGGCCTTTTCGTCCTCGCCCTCGACCTTCCCCCGGCCGAAGCCGATGGAGGCGCGGGCGTTGTCGGCGGCGCCGGCGTTGGTCGTCATGATGAGGACGACGTTCCTGAAATCGACCTTCTTGCCGACCGCGTC
>CAMLNY010000238.1 GCA_946481405.1 uncultured Brevundimonas sp.
CGCCGAAGACCTGACGGATCACGACCGGCCGGGCGCGGCAGAAGAGGGCGCCGTCCTCGAGCGCCAGGGTGCGGAAGTCGTAGACCCACAGCGGATGGCCGCGCTGTTGCGCCTCCATGGCCAGGAAGAAGGTCGTGTCCGAGGCGATGTTGACCGCCTCGATGGGGTCCATCTGGATGGCGACTTTGAGCATCAGCGTGACCTTGCGCGGGAGATGCCTTGGGTAATGGGCAAGGCCGGTCGTGGGCGCAAGGTCAGGGCCTGGGAGTCGGGCCTGGTGGGTAGGGTCGCCGCCTCCCTAGGCCCTAAGCCCTAGTTCAACCGCATCCGGAGCCGGTCGGCGGCGATCTGATGCATCTGGTCGTCCTGGCCGGCGACGGCGCGGGCGCGGCAGAGAGCCTCCAGCGCTCCGGTGAGGGCGCCCTGCTTCTCGCGGGCGGCGGCGACGTCAAGCCAGGGACGGTGATCCTCGGGGTCCAGCAGGGCGCGGCGGACGGCCGAGCGTTCGGCGCACAGATAGTCCTCGGCCTTGATGGCGCGGCTGAACAGGACGTTCTGCAGCCGGATCAGGGCCTCGCGGTCGCTGACCGGGGCCATCAGGACATCCAGCCGGTCGGCGACGTGCGGCGTGAGCCCGGCGCGCAGGGCCCGGCGCGTCAGTTCGGACGGCATGACCACCCGGCCCTGACTGAAGGGATCCAGCGCCACGGGGCCCGCCGGGGTCTCGACCCGCAGGAGGAAATGGTTGGGGAAGTCGACGCCCTGCGCCTTCACCCCGGCGCGGCGGGCGGCGTCGAGGTAGAAGACGGCCAGAGCCGCCGACAGGCCGCGCCGACGCTCGGCCACATCGAGCACATCGGTATTGGCCGGATCGTCATAGTGCAGCAGATCGCCGTTCAGGCGCAGATCGGCCGCCATGGTCTCGGCCAGGGCGTCGTCGGGGCTCTCGCCATGGATGCGTTCGGCCAGACGTTCGGCGGCCGCGTCAGCCAGCACACGCGCCGGTGCGGCGTCGCGGAACGGATAGTCGTGCAGGGCGCAGGCGATGGCGGCGTCGAGCAGGGGAAAGGCGTCGTCGTCGGCCCGACCCGCCTCTTCCAGAGCGATTTCAGCCTCTTCCCGCGTCACCCATCGTCCCCCGACGACCCGTTTCCGCCCCCCGGCGGAACTAGAGATTGCGACGATGACGCGGAATTCGCCCGGGTGCCAGCGCTACAGTATCGATTCGCAACGCAAGACCGGCCAAGCTGGGTCTTTGGCGCAACAGTGCGGCGCCCGCCTCGCGCAACCTTTGCAGCTGTTGATTTTCAACGGCATTCAGCGCCGCCTCGATGGTGGACCGGCGTTTGACCTCGACCACGACCACCGTTTTCCCCTGCTTCGCGAGTATGTCGATCTCGACCCCGCGCGTCTTCAACCGGAAGCCGAGGATCTGGTAGCCCTTGAGCATCAGAAGGGCGGCGGCGAGCCATTCCGCCCCGTGGCCGTCGCGGAAGGCCCGCCCGCCCAGCGCCTGTCGCCAGCCCGCCTTGGGCCTCGCGGGAAGCGCCGCGCGGATCCTGGGCCGCTTCATCCCTTGCCCTGCAGCTCCAGCGCCCGGCGGTAGAGGGCCTTTCTGGGCAGGTCGAAGGTCCCGGCCACCTCGGACGCGGCCTCCCCGGTGGAGAGGCGTGTCAGGGCCTCGGTCAGGGCGGCGTCGATATCGGCCTCGCTCGCGGCCTCGGCCTCGCCGGGACCGACGACGATGACGATCTCGCCCTTGGGCGCGTCGCAGCGGGGGTCGACGGCCAGTTCGGCAAGAGTCCCCCGGACGGCCTCCTCATAGAGTTTGGTCAGCTCGCGGGTCACGGCGGCGGGACGGTTTCCCAGCACCTCGGCCATGTCCAAGAGGCTGGCGGCCAGACGCGGGCCGCTTTCGAAGAAGACGAGCGTCTGTCGCCCTCCCTTGAGTTCACCCAGCATGGTCTTTCGCGCGGCGGACTTCGGCGGCAGGAAGCCCGCGAACAGGAAGCGGTCGGACGGCTGGCCGGCAATGCACAGGGCGGCCAGCAGACTGGAGGCGCCGGGGATCGGATGGACGGGCAGACCGGCGGCGATGAAGGCGCGCGCCACGACGAAGCCGGGATCGGAAATGACGGGAGTGCCCGCGTCGGAGACCAGGGCCACGATCTGACCCTCGTTCACCCGTTCGATGGCAATCTCCGCCGCGCGGGCCGAGGCGTGGTCGTCGCAGCGTTCCAGTTTCGCCTTCAGGCCGTAGGCGGCCAGCAGTTTGGCGGTGACGCGTGTGTCCTCGGCCAGCACCAGATCGGCGGCGGCCAGCACGTCGAGGGCCCTGAGCGTCATGTCGCGCAGGTTCCCGATCGGCGTCGCCACCAGATAGAGGCCCGGCGTGACGAGCCGGGGCGGCGGCGCGGTCGGCGGGAAGGGGTTCGGCTCGCTCATCGCCGCTTGGTGCCACAGACCGGGCCGCGCGCGAAGCTCAGGTCAGCAGAGCTTTCAAGACGGCGTCCAGCACCGGCCGTCCGGTCGAGCTCGCCGCGACCCGCCCGCCCATGGTGGCGAGGAAGCCGTCCGCGACCAGTCCGTCGACGCGTCCGGTCAGGTCCAGCGCCGCCAGATCGCTCAGGGCGACGCCCTCGACGGTGCGCAGGCCCAGCAGCAAACGTTCCTCTGCGGCGGCGCGGGGGTCGAGCCTCTCGCTCTCCGCCCAGGCCGTTCCGCCCGCGACGCCCTCGACATAGTCGGCGATGCGGCGCCGGGCGACGGTGGCGGTGCGGCCTCCATCGAGCGTCAGCCGTCCATGCGCGCCGGGGCCGACACCGACATAGTCGCCGCCGCGCCAGACATGGAGATTGTGCGCCGATCTCGCCGCCGCGTCGCGGGCGTGGTTGGAGACTTCGTAGGCCTCGAACCCGGCGGCTCCCAGAACCGTCTGCGTCGCCTCATAGAGGTCGGCGGCCGTGTCCTCGTCGGGCGGGACCAGGGCGCCGCGCTCGACCGCCCGCTCGAAGGCCGTGCCCTCGGCGATGGTCAGCTGATAGGGCGAGACGTGCTCGAACCCGGCCGCCGTCTGGCCGGGCAGGGAGTAGATCAGGTCGATCGACAGGCGGTCGAAGACGCTGGCCGCGACCGCGATGGCCCGACGCGCCTCGTCCGCAGAATGGTTGCGGCCGAGGAAGGCCAGTTCGGCGTCGTCCAGGGACTGGACCCCCAGCGACAACCGGTTCACCCCGGCGTCTCGCAGAGCCGCGAAATGGGCGGCCTCGGCGTCGGTGGGGTTGGCCTCCAGCGTGATCTCGACATCGCCGCCGCCCGGGAACAGGGCCCGCGCCCGGCCGATGACCCGCGCCACATCTTCGGAGCCACGACCTTGGCGCCGATGCGGTTCATGAAGCCCAGCCCCTTGCCGCCGATGGCGACGACCTGGGCCTTCTGGCCGGCGGCCTGCGCCGACAGGTCGGTCAGGATCGCTTCGACCAGCACCGCCTGCTCCTCGCGCCAGCCCCGGTCGCGCACGACGTTGAAGTCGCAATAGGGGCAGATGCGGGCGCAGTAGGGCCAGTGGACATACGCGGCGACCGCGTCACCCCCATCAGTCAATGAGCGCCGCCTTCAGCTTGGCGAAGGCGAGGGTGCGGTGGCTCATGCTCTCTTTCAGGACCGGATCCATCTCGCCGAAGGTCAGGGCATGGCCCCCGGGCACGAAGATCGGGTCGTAGCCGAAGCCGTTGGTGCCGCGGGGGGCCCGCACGATCCGGCCGGTCCACTCCCCGTGCACCACCGTCTCCGGCCCGTCC
>CAMLNY010000239.1 GCA_946481405.1 uncultured Brevundimonas sp.
GGGTTCTTCTTGAGCAGGGCCCCCGCGATCTCGCGAACGCGCGTTTCCAGATCGGCCAGCGGCACGCTCTCATTGACCAGTCGCCACTCCGACGCCTTCTTGCCATCGATCAGCTCACCGGTCAGGGCATGGTACATGGCGTCGCGCATGGGGATCAGATCAACGACCACCTTGGTGGCTCCCCCGCCCGGCAGGATTCCCCAGTTGATCTCGGACAGGGCGAACTGCGCCTCGTCGGCCGCAATGGCCAGATCACAGGCATAGAGCGGGCCATAGCCGCCGCCGAAGCACCAGCCGTTGACCATGGCGATCGTCGGCTTTTGGTACCAGCGCAGCCTTCGCCACCAGCCGTAGCTCTCGCGCTGCGCCTGACGGATGCCGCCCAGTCCCTTGGCCTCGGTCTCGCGGAAATACTCTTTGAGATCCATCCCGGCCGACCAGGCGGTTCCCTCGCCCTTCAGCACCAGCACGCCGAAGTCATCCCGGAATTCAATCTCGTCGAGAATCTCGCCCATCCTGCGATTCAGGTTGGGCGACATGCAGTTGCGCTTCTCGGGACGATTGAAGCTGACCCAGGCGATGCCGTCCTCGATCTTGTAGGTGGCGACATTGGGATCGTCAGTGGCGACGGTCATATTCTCATTCCGATGGGCGCCTGTTCGCGGCGTCTGTTTTGATTTCAATGATACTGAGGTCGGTCGATCGAGCGGACTAGATCGGATAGTGGCCCGGCTCGGTCTCGACGGTGATCCAGCGCAACTCGGTGAACGCGTCGATGCCGGCCTTGCCGCCGAACCGGCCGTAGCCCGAGCCCTTCACGCCGCCGAACGGCATCTGGGCCTCATCGTGCACGGTCGGGCCGTTCACGTGACAGATGCCCGACTTGATCTGCTTGGCCACCTTGAGGCCGCGCGCGATGTCGCGCGTGAACACGGCGGCGGAGAGGCCGTATTCGGTGTCGTTGGCCAGTTCTACCGCGTGAGCTTCGTCGCGTGCGCGCGTGACGGCGACGATGGGGCCGAAGCTCTCTTCGCTGAACAGCCGCATGGCCGGGGTCACCTTGTCGACGACGGTCGCCGGCATCAGCACGCCGTTCGAGGGGCCGCCGTTGACCGACACGGCCCCCGCGGCGACGGCGTCGGCGACCAGTCCCTCGACGTGCTTGACCGTCTTCAGATCGACCACGGCGCCGAGCGGCGTCTTGCCTTCACGCGGATCGCCGACAGCCATGGTCGTGACCTTGGCCTTGAACTTCTCGACAAAGGCGTCGGCGACCGTCTCGACGACGATGATCCGCTCCGTCGACATGCAGATCTGGCCTTGATTCATGAAGGCGCCGAAGGCCGCGGCCTTCACCGCCTCGTCGAGGTCCGCGTCTTCCAGCACCAGGAGAGGCGCCTTGCCGCCCAGCTCGAGCAGGACCGGCTTCAGATGTTCCGCAGCGCGTTTCGCCACGATCCGGCCAACGGCGGTCGAACCGGTGAAATTGATCCTGCGAACGGCGGGGTGGTCGATCAGGGCGCCCACAACCTCGCCGGCGTCCGCCGGAGCGTTCGACACGACATTGACCACCCCGTCGGGGAAGCCCGCATCAGCGAAGGCATCGACGATCAAAGCATGGGTCCGGGGACAAATCTCGGAGGCCTTGAGCACCACGGCGTTGCCGCAGGCCAGAGGCACGGCGATCGCGCGCACCCCCAGAATGATCGGCGCATTCCAGGGCGCGATGCCAAGGACGACCCCCGCTGGCTCGCGCAAGGCCATCGCAAGGCAGCCCGGCTTGTCGGAAGGAATCACCTCGCCGCCGATCTGCGTCGTCAGAGCGGCCGCCTCACGGATCATGCCGGCCGCCAGCATCAGGTTGAAGCGCGCCCAGCCTTCGGTCGCGCCAATCTCGGTCTGCATCGCCTGCACGAAGGCGTCCGCCTTCGCTTCCAGCGCCGAGGCGGCCTTGGTCAGCATGGCGCGCCGCGCGTTGGGGCCCAGGGCGCCCCAGGCGGGCTGGGCCGCCGCAGCCCTGTCCGCCGCCGCCTTCGCGTCCGCCACCGTCGCGGCGGGCGCTTCGCTCGCCAGTTCGCCGGTCATCGGATTCAGCCGCTGGAACATCGCGTTCGACAGAGACATGGAGCCACCCCTATTGGTTTGTGTTCTTATAGTTATGATTCATAGCAATGATGATTGCGGCGCTCAAGCGCAGACTTCATGATAGCGCCATGAAAGCTGATCGGCCTAACGACGGCCCTCTTGTTCCCATGCAGGGCCTGCTCGGCTACCAGCTCCGGCGCACGTGGCTCGCC
Organism: uncultured Brevundimonas sp.; assembly: GCA_946481405.1. The sequence continues at coordinate 2,298 of CAMLNY010000239.1, forward strand.
ATGGCGGCGGACCTCGGCCAGCGGCTGGACCACCTCCAGCTGACGGGAATGAGTTTGTCGGTGTTGCTGATGATTGAAGCCAACCCCGGCATCTCCCAAAGCGAACTCGCGGCCCAGCTCGACATCAAACGCGCCAACATGACGCCGCTGGCCGCCCTGTTCACGGAAAGGGGTCTCATTGAGCGTCGCGCGACCGACGGTCGATCCTTTGGCCTGCGACTGACGGCGGCCGGCCGTGACCTCGCGAGGCGCGCGTGGGCCAGTGTGACGGAAAACGAAAAGCGATTCCTCTCTCGCCTTTCGCCGGGACAGCCGGATCAACTGCGGGAGTTTCTTCTCGCCCTTCGCAAGCCACGTGACGGGGAACGAGAGCCCTGAAGGATGATGTCCGACGCCTCAGCCTTGGTGCAAAAAGCGCGCGGACGGAGCAGTTTGCGTTGACCCCTACCTGCGTGATCGAACACACTGACTGACATGGCGACCAAGACTGAAGACCTTGCTTCCGAAGACATCAGCGCCAACGGCGCGGTTCTGGATTTCGACGAGCTCGACCAGGTTCTCGGTTTTCACGTCCGGCAGGCGCAGGGCACGATGCATCGCCGCATCATCGAGGTGCTGTCGTCAGCCGACCTCACCCAGAAGCAGGCGGGAGCCCTGTGGCTGATTGGCGCCAACCCCGGCACGTCGCAGATTGGCGTGGGCGGAGCGCTTCGCATGGATCGCGCCACAACCATGGCGATCATCGACAAGCTGGAAGGCCGCGAGCTCGTCGTACGACAGCGCTCGACGGTCGACCGTCGACGCCATGAGCTCTACCTCACGCCGACGGGCCAGAAGCTGCTCGTGAAGGTCAAGAAGCTGGTGAAGGATCACGAGCGTAAGTTCGCCGCGCGCTTCACCGAGAGCGAACTCACCACCCTGATCGATCTGCTCAGGCGCGTGTACAGCTGATCGTTCCGCTCCGGGGGAATCGCCTAACGGGCCTGAGGGAAGATTCTCTCGTTTTCCAGTGCGGCGAGCGCATGGTCCCGCATCAGTGCTTCGGCAAGCTCGGCCCGCCCGCCCTCGACCGCGGCGAACACTCGGTGATGCTGATCGTGGGCGCGTGAAAGGCGTACAAACTCGGCTCCGAGATCCTTGAGATCGACCGTCAACGCCGCCGCCGCTGCGAACGGGAGGCTGTTGTTCGTCGCCAGGGCCGATGCGACGGCGGCGTTGGCGGCCGCGGCGACGAGCGCCGCGTGGAATCTCAGATTCATGGCGTGGTAAAGATCCAGGTCTTCGACCGCGAAATGCCCCTTGGCGAACAGGGCGTCTCCCTCTTCCAGGCATAGACCGAGGCTTCGACGCTGCGAGATCGACAGACCCCGCTCGGCGGCCTGACGCGCGGCCAACCCCTCGAGAACCCCGCGCACCTGTACGGCATCCCGGATGTCGTCGGCCGATACGCTACGCGCCGCGTAGCCGCGCGCGCCTAGCTTGACGACGAGACCTTCGTGT
>CAMLNY010000240.1 GCA_946481405.1 uncultured Brevundimonas sp.
ATCGAGCACAGGACGGACCAACATGCCCAGCGGCCCCGCGCGGGCCGCTGCGCCCGCGCGCACGACCTGCTCGAAACTCTGAAAGGTGGACACCAGCACGATGTCGGAGGCCATCTCCGTCCGGTCGGCGATGTCGGCGCAGACGGTCCCGCCCAGCGAGTGGCCCCAGAAGGCCAGGCCGCCTGTCCGCCCTTCGGCGAAGGCCCGATCCACGCGCGCGGCGATCGCCTGTCCCGTGGTGGCGAACTGTTCCGGCCTGCCCTCGCCCGCGCTGTCGCCATAGCCGGGGTAGTCGAAGATCCAGATGTCTCCCAGCGGCTCCAGCAGGCTGACGATCCGCTGTCCGCCCAGTTCGCGCCGGAACATGTTGCCGCCGCAGAAGACGATCAGCGGTCGGATTTGGGCATGCTCGAACCGGGTCAGGGCGATCGGACCGAACGGCGCTTCAATCGTCTCCTCGGTCACCGTCACGCCCAGACGCGCGCCGATGTCCGCTAGCGGCGTCCCCGGCGTCATACGATAGCCGGATGCGACAAGGCGCTGATCCGTGGGGATCAGCGCCTCGCCGGTCAGTCGATAGGGATAGCAACCGCAGAGAACCGTGGCCGCGAGGGCCGTCGCGATCAGGCCGGCCCGCATACGGTCGGGTCTCAGACGGTCTTGATGCCGTCGGCTTCGGCCTCGGTGCGCTTGTCGTAGACATGGTCCACGATGCCCCAGGCCTTGGCTTCCTCGGCGGTCATGAAGTGGTCGCGGTCCAGGGTGCGCTCGACCTCGTCATAGGTCCGGCCGGTGTGGTGGACGTAGATTTCGTTCAGGCGGCGCTTGGTGGCGATGATGTCCTCGGCGTGACGCTCGATGTCCGAGGCCGTGCCGCGGAAGCCGCCCGAGGGCTGGTGCACCATGACCCGCGCGTTCGGCAGGGCGATGCGCTGACCCGCCTCGCCGGCCGTCAGGATCAGGGAGCCGGCCGAGGCCGCCATGCCCATGACCACCGTCGAGACCGGCGACTTTATGTATTGCATGGTGTCGTAGATCGCGAGACCGGCCGTCACCACGCCGCCCGGCGAGTTGATGTACATGGCGATCTCTTTCTTGGGGTTCTCCGACTCCAGGAACAGCAGCTGGGCGCAGATCAGGCTGGCCATGCCGTCCTCGAACGGGCCGGTCAGGAAGATGATGCGCTCGCGCAGCAGGCGGGAAAAAATGTCGAACGCGCGTTCGCCGCGGCTGGACTGCTCCACCACCATGGGAACAAGGTTGTTGGAGATGTAGTCGATCGGGTCGCGCATGGGATCTCGCTGAATGCAGGGCCCGCGACTCAGAGCGGTCGCGGTTCCGCACTCATATTGCGGTCCGGCGCAAGCGATACAAGCCGGGGCGAACGCGAAAGCCGGTCAGTTCTGTGCGTCCGTCGCCTGGGCCGTACGTAACCCCCGCGCCACGTCGCCCGCGACCGAACGGGTCAGGGCGTTCGGATTGATGCGTTGCGGGTGGGTGGCATATAGCGCCTGCAGATAGCCCTCGTCCCAGGCCGTCAAGCCCGCGGGCGCGCCCGAGCCGTTGAACAGGTTCATGATGGTATCGTAGCCGGCCGTCTGGGCGTCGCCGTCGATCTGGGCCAGGGACACCAGAGCGACATAGTCCGCCAGTTGTTCGAAGCTGCTGTCGCCGAGCTTGTCGACGTCGATAATGATGATCACCCGGATCAGGTCATCGCGGATCTGGCTGTTGATGCGGGAGGCGGCGAAGACGTTGATGATCGGCGCGGAAGGCTGGCCGTCCGACCCCGCCTGACCGGGCAGACGGATGGCCGTCTGACCGGTCTCGGAGTCGATCGGCAAGCTGGTGTGCCACCAGCGCACGGCGCGGTCGGAGGTCTGGAAATCCCGCAGCGCCCGGCTGCCGGCGTCGGTCTGGTGGCTGCCCAGATCGAAGTTGACGGTTTCGCCGCCCACGAGCGACGTGGCCAGAGCCGCGCCGTTGTCGGTGGCGATGATGACCACGCGCGGCGAGCAGCCTGGTTCGCCCGGCTCCAGTCCCACCCCGGCCGCGACCTGGGAAATCCGGTCGACCATGTAGTGGGCGTGTGCGGCGGGCAGGTTGACGACGCCGACGCAGACCTTCTGGTGCCAGCGGGCCAGGCCGCGGCGGCTGGCGGGGCGGGATATTTCAGAAACGAAATCTCCGACCAGATCGTCGAGCGGGCGGCCGTTGACGACGATGTCGTCCACCCGCGTGCCGTCACGCTCCTGGGCCGCCGGGGCCGGAGCCGCCTGCAAGGCCGCGAGCATCGCGATCAGTCCCACCGAAATCGTCATAGGCCGCCCAACCTGAAACAGGCCCGCTGGTCGGGCCGAACCCTTTCAAGCGGGTGCGGGCGGCTTTCCTGAGGCCAAACCTGTCGGGATTGTAACCGGAACGAGAGCCGCTGAAACACAGCCCGAAACGCAAATCGCGCCAGCGGTGCTCCGCCGGCGCGATCTGAAGTCATCAGGATGACGACGAGGTTCAGACCTCGTCTTCATCCTTCAGCAGCTCTTCCTTGGTGATCGGCTTGTCGGTCACCTTGGCCAGATCGACGATCAGGTCGACGACCTTCTCTTCGTAGATCGGCGCGCGCATCTGGGCGGCGGCGTTCGGGTTCTGGCGGTAGAAGTCCAGCACCGCACGCTCCTGGCCCGGATAGTTGCGGGCTTCCTGCATAATCGCGGCGTTCAGCTCCTGGTCGGTGACGCCGACGTTGTTGGTGCGGCCGATCTCGGCGAGCACAAGGCCCAGGCGCACGCGGCGCTCGGCGATCTTGCGGTACTCTTCCTTGAGCTTCTTGTCGGACTTCTTGGCGTCCTCTTCCGGCAGGTTGCCGGCGGCCTTGTCCGCCTCGACCTGCTTCCAGATGCCGTCGAACTCGGCCTCGACCATCTTCGGCGGCAGGTCGAAGCTGTGGGCGGCGTCGAGCGCGTCCAGCAGGGCGCGCTTCAGCTTGAAGCGGGCGGCGCCGGCGTACTGCTGGTTCAGGTTCTGGCGCAGCAGGTCCTTCAGCTTGTCGAGCGACTCCAGACCGATGCGCTTGGCGAAGTCGTCATCGACCTTCGACTCGGCCTCGGCCTTGATGGCCTTCACCTTGACGTCGAAGGTGGCCAGCTTGCCGGCCAGATGAGCGGCCTGGTACGGCTCGGGGAAGGTGACCTCAAGGGTCTTCTCGTCGCCGACCTTCAGCCCCTTCAGCTGCTCTTCGAAGCCCGGGATGAAACGGCCCGAGCCGATGACCAGATCGGCGTCCTCGGCCTTGCCGCCGTCGAAGGCGACGCCGTCGACCTTGCCCAGATAGTCGATGGTGACCTGATCGCCGTCGGCGGCCTTCACGGTCTTGCCCTTCTTGTCCTCGTAGGACTTGGCCTGACCGGCCAGTTCCTTCAGGGCCTCGTCGAGGTCCTCGTCCGAGGCCTCGTAGACCGGGCGTTCCAGCTTCAGGGTCTTCGGATCGACCGGGGTGAAGTCGGGCATGACTTCCAGGGCCATTTCGAAGGCCAGGTCGTCCGAACCGGCCAGGACCTTTTCCATGTCCGAGGTCAGCTTCATGTCCGCCGGGGCGGCCGGGCGGATGTTGATCTGGTCCAGGGCGGCCTGGCTCGACTCGTTGATGGCGTCGTTGACGATCTCGCCCATCATGTCGCGGCCGAAGGTCTTCTTGACGTGGGCGACCGGCACCTTGCCGGGGCGGAAGCCCTTCAGGTTCATCTTCGGAGCCATTTCCGACAGCCGGGCGTCCAGCTTGGCGTTCAGTTCGGC
>CAMLNY010000241.1 GCA_946481405.1 uncultured Brevundimonas sp.
ATGGAGCGGAACGACCACATCCTCCAGGACCGTCTCCGCAAACGGCCGCCGGGCCAGGAGGTCGCCGTAGACGTCGAGATAGCGCCGGGCCATCGCCGTGGCCGAGAAACGCAGCTCGAACCGGGCCCGGATCGCCTCGCGGTCCATCATCATCGCCCGGTCCGAGGCGGCCACGGCCTGCTCCACCGTGTCGACCAGGAAGCCGGTCGCCCCGTCCTCGATGATTTCGGTCGTCGAGCCGCACCGGAAGGCGACCACCGGCGTCCCGCAGGCCATGGCCTCGATCATCACCAGCCCGAACGGCTCGGGCCAGTCGATCGGGAAGAGGAGCTCTTCGGCCCCGCCCAGAAACTCGGACTTCTGGTGATCCCCGATCTCGCCGATGAAGTCGATTAGGGGGTTGCCGTCGATCATGGGCTTGATCTTCGTCTCGAAATAGACCCGGTCAGCCGCATCGACCTTGGCCGCCATCTTCAGCGGCTTGCCCAGTTTGGTCGCGATCTCGATCGCCCGGTCCGGCCGCTTCTCCGGCGAGATTCGGCCAAGGAAGGCCAGATAGCCCTTTGACTTCGGCGAGAATACATACTGCTCGGCCGGCATGCCGTGATGGACGGTCGCCTTCCAGTTGGCGAAGGCCAGTGGCCGCCGCTGGTGGTCCGAGATCGAGACCAGGCCGAACTCCGGCCACCGCTCATAGACTTCCGGCAGGTCCTTCATGTCGAGGCGGCCGTGCAGGGTCGTCAGGGTCTTGCCGGCGCATTTCCCGAAGAAGGGGAAGTGGATCATGTCGGTGTGGAAGTGGATGACGTCGAAGTCGTCGGCCCGGCGCAGGACCTCGGACAGCATGGTCATGTGCGACGCCAGATCCGACTTCAGCGGGGCGGGATCCAGCCGGATCGCCTGATCGCGGACGGGGATCAACCGGGCCCGGGTGCTGGCCTCGGCCGAGGCGAACAGGGTGACGTCGTGGCCCAGATCAACGAGAGCGTCGGTCAAGTGGGCGACCACCCGTTCGGTCCCCCCGTAGAGCTTCGGAGGGACGGCCTCGTACAGCGGGGTGACCTGGGCGATCTTCATGATGTCGGTGCTCCGGCCCGCTCAGCCGGGCCGTAGACATCAATGTTACCGCAACTGCGAAGTTCCCCACGGAACGCGGAATTTCAGCAACGATTGCGGGCGCTTACCGTCCGTTACACGACATAGCGACCGCCACCTCAATCAAATGAAGGAGTTAGCGAAAGCGCCTACTGCATCCCGGCGCGGATCTCGGACCGGAGGGCGTCGATGGACTTCAGGCCGTTGTCGGTGCGGAAACGCCAGTAGGTCCAGCCGTTGCAGGCGGGAGCGTTCTCCAGAAGGGCGCCGAGCTTGTGTATCGAGCCGGTCAGTTGGCCCGACACCAAGGAGCCGTCGGCGCGGACGCGAGCCTCGCGCTCGCCCTTGGGACAGTAAAGGACGTCGCCCGGAGCCAGCAGGCCGGCCTCGACCAAGGCGCCGAAGGGCACCTTGGGCTCGGCGCGCTTGGAGCCGGTGACGACGAGGTCCTCGGGACGGGCCGGAATGACGGCCTTGATGCGGGTCTCGGCAACCTTGGCGTATTCGGGATCGCGCTCGATGCCGATGTAGTGACGGCCCAGACGTTTGGCGGCGGCGCCGGTGGTGCCGGTACCGAAGAAGGGATCCAGGATCACGTCGCCGGGGCGGGTCGCGGCCAGCATGACGCGGTGGAGCAGCGCTTCGGGCTTCTGGGTCGGATGGGCCTTCTTGCCGTTCTCGCCCTTGATCCGTTCCTCGCCGGTGCAAAGGGCGAGGGTCCAGTCCGAGCGCATCTGGGTGTCTTCGTTGAAGGCCTTCAGGGCGTCATAGTTGAAGGTGTAGCGCTTCTGGTCGCGGCTCTTGGCGGCCCAGATCAGTGTCTCGTGGGCATTGGTGAAGCGGGTGCCCTTGAAGTTCGGCATCGGGTTGGACTTGCGCCAAACGATGTCGTTCAGCACCCAGTAGCCGAGGTCCTGGATCGCCGCGCCGAGGCGGAAGATGTTGTGATAGCTGCCGATCACCCAGATCGAGCCCTCGTCCTTCAGGACGCGGCGGCATTCGCGCAGCCAGTCGCGGCAGAAGGCGTCGTAGGCGGCGAAGCTGTCAAACTTGTCCCAGTCGTCGTCGACGGCGTCGACCTTGGAATTGTCCGGACGCAGCAGGTCCCCGCCCAGCTGGAGATTATAGGGCGGGTCGGCGAAGACCATGTCCACCGACTTGTCGGGCAGGCCGCGCAGTACCTCCAGGCAGTCGCCTCGATGGATGATGTCGCTCTTCAGATCGGTCACGAACTCGGCCCCGGGGAGTGAGGCCGCAACCGTGAATCCTTGTGGTTAAGGTCGGGTTAGGACGCGGGACCCTTGCGGGCGTCCATCGCGGCGCGGGCGATGGCCAAGGTCGAGAAGGTCGCGCCGTCCGAGTTCGCCTCGGGTTCACACACGACCTCCAATGCGCCCTCATCCAGGCCGCCGGGCGTGACCGGGGCGGGCGCTTCGTAGATGGGGGCCTGGGTGACATAGGCGCCGTCGTTGTAGGCCTCCATGACCAACGGGCGGCGGGTGCGGGCGGCGCAGTCGTAGATGACGCTGGTCACCACGGTGTCGACGGGGCCTTCCTCGGCCTCGACCGGCTCGTCGAGGAAGGTCCATTCCCAGACGAAGGGATCGGCTGCCACGCCCTGGACCATGATCACGCGGGTCTGGCCGACGGCGGCGATGCGCAGGTCGCCGGTGGCGTTCAGCGCCTCCTGGGCATGGGCGACAGGGGTGCCGACGAGCATCATGGCGGCGGCGAGGGCGATACGCATTCGGTCGGTCCGGGTCTTCTTCGGCGGTCGGTCTTTATCCCGGCTAGAGGGACGCGGTCGAGGCGGAATTCGGGCCGTGCAATCCGATTTCGCCATGGCTATGACGCTCAGATGATCGCTCGCCTTCGCCCCGTACCCTTCGACCTCGGTCCCGTGCATTTCGTGGGCATAGGCGGAATTGGCATGAGCGGGATCGCCGAGATCATGCTCAAGATCGGCTATTCGGTTCAGGGCTCGGACGCCAAGGCGTCGGCCAATACCGAGCGGCTGGCGGCCCTGGGCGCGAAAATCTTCATCGGTCACGACGCGGCCCATATCGGCGACGGCGTTTCGGCGGTGGTCTATTCGACGGCGGTCAAGGCCTCGAACCCCGAGATGATGGTGGCGCGGGAGCGTCGCATTCCTCTGGTGCGTCGGGCCGAGATGCTGGCCGAGTTGATGCGGCTGCAGTTCTCGATCGCGGTCGGGGGCACCCACGGCAAGACCACGACGACTTCCATGGTCGCGGCCCTGCTGGACGCGGCGGGCCTCGATCCCACGGTCGTCAACGGCGGAATTATCAACGCCTACGGCACCAACGCCAAGGTCGGCGACGGCGACTGGATCGTGGTCGAGGCGGATGAGTCGGACGGCAGCTTCCTGCGCCTGAAATCCACGGTCGCGATCGTCACCAACATCGATCCGGAACACCTCGACCACTACGGCGACTTCGACGCCGTCCGGAAAGCCTTCTGTGACTTTGTCGAGAACATCCCCTTCTACGGCTTCGCCGCCGTTTGCCTCGACCACCCCGAGGTGCAGCGACTGGTCGCCTCCATCGATAACCGCCGCATCGTCACCTACGGCATGAACCCGCAGGCGATGGTCCGGGCCGACAACTGCGAGATGGCGCCGGACGGGGCGCGGTTCGACGTTGTCATCCAGGGGCGGGGCATGGCC
>CAMLNY010000242.1 GCA_946481405.1 uncultured Brevundimonas sp.
CGGATGTCTTCCAGAATGCCCGGCACGTCGGTGGGCCGCAGCTCGACCTTCACGGCGCCCGACTCGGCGCGGGCCACGTCCAACAGGTCGTGCGACAGGGCCTCGACCTGACGGGCCGTCTTGACCAGCATGGCGGCCATCTCGGCCTGGGTCTCGGTGACGTGCCCCAGCTGACCGGTCGACCACAGATCGCCGATGCCGATGACGCCGCCGATCGGGCTCTTGATCTCATGGGCCACGTTGGCCAGCAGGCGTGACTTGGCGGCCGAGGCCTTCTCCGCCCGCAACTGCCCCGCCTTCGCCCTGTCGGACAGACGATCCCGCTCTTCGAGCAACGACGCCACAAGAACGATGGGCAGATAGCCAAACAGGATGGTCAGCTGCAGCAGCATGGCCCGCTCGGGCAAGTCGCTGATCGTCAGCTTCCACGGCCCCGCCCCCATCATGAGGGAGCTCAGCGACATGACCGCGATGACGACCAGAGCCGCGGTTGCGCCCAGCACCCGAAGGCGGGTGGCGATCAGGACAAGCGTCGGGATCATCATGAACCCGAGCGGCAGGTTGAAGATGAAGTAAACGGTGACGCAGACCGCGATCAGCAGGCTGAAAAGCAGGACTGTCTCGGCCACCCGCCAAGGATTGAACAGCGCTTTCAACGCCCTCGCGTCGATCGCCAGCACAAAGGACCCGATGACGGCCAGCCCCAGCGCATGGCCGAACCACCAGGTCTGGAAGGTCTGCAGGAAGGCGACATTGCGGGTCAGCATCAGGAAGAGCGCGGCCAGCAGCCCCGCCCCGATCGGCGCCAGGACGCCGACGCAGATGATGTAGCGGCTCGCCCCCTCGACGGTGGCCAGGTTCAGAGTTGGGGCGAAACGGCGCGCAAGAACCACGGCCAGCACGATCTCCACCATGTTGATCACGGTGAAGCCGACGGACATCAGGGGCCCGTTGCCGGCCATGAACTCCCCGGCCAGCACCCCGAAGGCCATCAGACCGCCGAAGGCGATGTCATATCCCATGCCCCGGCCGCTGCGCAGCCACACCGCGACGGCCAAACCGTTCGCGGCCCACAGGGCGGCGATCATGTCCGCAGTACGCGCCGTCTCGATGGCCGCGAAGGTCAACGCCGCGACGGCCAGAACCGTCAGCATGGGCGCCAGCGGCTGGGCGAACAGGCCCGCCGCCGTCGAGGTGCGAACGGCGCGCGTCGGCGCGGCGGGGGTCTCGAAGACCTCCGCGTCGGTCGCGGTCATCGCGCGGCTTTCAGGCATTAACGGCAACTCGGAGCAGGACGATTGGCGTCAACCCTAATCCCCGGTTCCTAATATCCCCTGAAGTCACGAAATGTCCGTCAGGATGCGTACAAACCTGCGCACGGCCTCGGCCGGACCTTCGGGATGGGCCCAGACGCCGGCGCTGACCGCCAAGAAGTCCGCGCCCGCCGCGATCAGGGGCGCCGCGTTGTCGACCGTGATCCCGCCGATGGCCACCGACGGGACCTCCATCGTCTCCTGCCAGATGGTAAGGATTTCGGGATCGGGCCGGTGGACCGTCTCCTTGGTTTCGGTCGGATAGAAGGCGCCGAAGGCGACATAGTCGGCGCCCAGCTCCGCCGCCTCCATGGCCAGATGGCGGCTGTCGTGACAGGTGGCCCCGATCATGGCGGTCTTGCCCATGACCCGGCGGGCCGAGGCCACTGAAGCATCGGTCTGGCCCACGTGCACCCCGTCGCAGCCAAGCGCAGCGGCCAGATCCGGCCGGTCATTGAGAATGACCGCCACGCCGCGTCCCTGGGCGATCGGGGCCAGCCGCTTCACCGCCGCCGTGATCGTCGCGTCATCGGCGGGTTTCAGCCGTATCTGGAGGGCGGCGACCGCCCCGCCATCCAGCGCGGCCTCCAGCCGGGCGGCGAAGTCGTCCAGATCGTCAATGGCGGGCGGGGTGATCAGATAGAGCTGGCAGGCGGACATGCGGCGCTGGTGCGACGCCCGGACGGGTTCGTCAACCACGCGGCTTGCGAACGCGTTGCAATCGCCCGCATTCCTGCTATAGCGAACCAATCGCATCTAGCGCTCCGGGACGTCCCCACCTTGTACGTTTGCAACTGTAACGGTCTGAGAAAGCGCGACGTCGCGCTCGCCATCGAAGCCGGCGCCGCCCGTCCCCGCGAAGTTTTTCAGCGCAATCAATGCGAAGCGCAGTGCGCGAAATGCGTCTGTGAAATGCGCCAGATGATCGCCGACAGCCGCGAAGCATTTGCACTCGCAGCTGAATAAGCCGGCTGGCCTGCAGGCCAAAATCATTCGCAATATCAATATCGTGATAAGCGCTCGCAAATGAACACGAGCGCTTTTTCCGTGGTATTCCGCCGTCACTGAGCGGCTGCGGTCGCGCGACTCTTTCGAAGGACCACGGCCATGAAGGGCGATCCCGCGATCATCCGCACCCTCAACGCGGTGCTGACCAATGAGCTGACGGCGGTGAACCAGTACTTCCTCCACGCTCGCATGTTCGAGAGCTGGGGCCTCAGCCACCTCGGCAACGTGATCTATGAAGAGTCCATCGGCGAGATGAAGCACGCCGACATGCTGATCAAACGCGTCCTCTTCCTCGATGGCCTTCCGAACCTGCAGGATCTGCACAAATTGAAGGTCGGCGAGGATCCGATCGAATGCCTCGGCGCCGACCTGCAACTGGAGCTCGACAGCCGCGTCGCGACTTCCGCCGCCGTGACCCAATGCGAGGAAGCCCGCGACTATGTCAGCCGCGACATACTGATGAAGATCCTCGCCGACACCGAGGAGCACATCGACTTCCTCGAGAACCAGCACAAGCTGATCGAGCTGATGGGCGCCCAGAATTACCTGCAATCGGCGATGAAGGAAATCGTCAACGAGGGCGCCGCCGCCGTCTACTAGGCCTAAAGAACCTCGCGGCGGCTCAGATGCGCCGTCGCGAGGGCCAGGGCGACCAGACCCAGACCGCAGCCGAGCCCCAGCGCTGTGTTCACGCGCCAGGCTTCGCCCGCCAGCATGTTGATCGGCATCTGCCAGGGGAAGAAGACGCCCTGCTTGGCCGAGGTCGCCACGACCGAGAAGAAGGTCCCGCCGATCCCGACCACGAGCGCCGGCACGAAGCTGGCGTAGCGCAGGGCGATCCATAGCTGGATGGCGACCATCAGGATGGCCGACAGGAAGACCCTGCCCATGGTCGCGGCATGGCGCGCCACCTCCAGCGGACCGGTCGGCGTCATTGCCGGCTTGATCACCACGGCCAGACTCACCGCACCCCAGACCAGCGCAAGTGTCAGCACGCTCATGATCGCGACGACCAGAAGCACCATCACCGCCTTGGCGGCGTAGAGCCGCCAGCGCGGCAGCGGGAGGCTGCGCAGGTGATCCCATGACTTCGGACCGTGCTCCATATGGGCGACCAGCGCCGTCAGGGCGGTCACGCTCATCGGCAGCATGAAGAAGGCCCAGATGCCGGTGGAGCTCAGCATCCACATCTCCCACGGCTGGGCGCGCGTCCCACGCAACACCATGAAGAAGCCGAAGATCGCGATCAGCGACGGCGCCGCGACGGCCAGAACGGCGGCCAGCGACCGGTTCAGCTTGCGGAGTTCAACGGACAGGACGGCGAGCATCAGACGGTCTCCGGGATTCGGGTCTGGGACGGGGCTGCGGCGGCGACGGAGCGATAGATGCCTTCCAGCGAGCGGGCGCGTGGGCCGATGGCGAAGACCGCCACCCCCTGCTCGACCAGGGCGCGGTTGAGA
>CAMLNY010000243.1 GCA_946481405.1 uncultured Brevundimonas sp.
GCCCCGAACCTCAGTTACCCTGGACAGGCGGCCTATGCTGACCTGCCGGATTGGCTCTCGCGGTGGGATATCGCCCTGATGCCGTTCGCCATCAACGAGTCGACGCGGTTCATCAGCCCCACCAAGACCCCCGAATATCTGGCGGCGGGGAGGCCCGTCGTATCAACGCCCATCCGGGACGTGGTGCGCCATTACGGCGACCTGCAGGCTGTACGTATCGCAGACGGCGCCGGGGAATTTCTGGAGGCCTGCGACGCCTTGCTCGCGCTGGTTCGACAAGGCGACACGGCGTGGCTCGATGAGGTGGACGAGGCGCTCGCCAGCCTCTCGTGGGATCAGACCCATCTGCGAATGACCGCCATGATTGACACCGCTGTCCGGCGTCGTCGGCCCGTCGTCCCGTCGAGCCTGTCCAAGGCCGCCCCGTCGGCGTGGCCTGCGGCGCGGCGATCGCATTACGACGCCCTGATCGTCGGAGCCGGCTTCGCGGGATCGGTCCTGGCCGAGCGACTGGCCTCACAAGGCAAGACCGTCTTGCTCATCGATCGCCGACCGCATGTGGGGGGCAACGCCTTTGACAGGCTGGATGCCGCAGGGATCCTGATACACCAGTACGGACCCCACATCTTTCACACGAACTCGGCGGAGATTTTTGATTACCTGTCCCGCTTCACGGACTGGCGCCCCTATGAGCACCGTGTGCTCGCCCAGGTCGGGTCCCGGCTCGTCCCGATGCCGATCAATCGCACAACCCTGAACGCGCTTTACGACCTCGACTTGCGATCCGACGAACAGGCCGAAGCCTGGCTGGCGTCGCGCGCGGAGCCTGTCGAGCGTGTGCGCACCTCCGAGGACGTCGTCATAAACGCGATAGGCCGTGAGCTCTATGAGACGTTCTTCCGGGGCTATACGCGCAAGCAGTGGGGACTTGATCCGTCGCAGCTCGACAAGTCCGTGACCGCCCGGGTCCCGACCCGGACCAATACCGACGACCGCTATTTCACCGACGCGTTCCAGGCCATGCCCCTGCACGGCTACACCCGGATGTTCGAAAACATGCTCGACCATCCGAACATCCATCTCGAAACGGGTGTCGAATACCGCGATGTCGTCGACGATGTTGTCGCCGACCGTCTGATCTTCACCGGTCCGATCGACGAATTTTTTGACCATCGATACGGAGAGTTGCCCTACCGCTCCCTGCGCTTCCGCCACGAAACCCTCGACCAGGAGCAGTTCCAGGCGGTCGCCACGGTGAACTATCCCGACGAGGAAACTCCTTACACCCGGATCACCGAGTACAAGCACCTGACTGGCCAGCGGCACGCGAAGACCAGTATCACCTACGAATATCCGACCGCGGACGGCGACCCCTATTACCCCATCCCGCGCCCGGAGAACCAGGCGCTGTTCAAGAAGTACGAAGCCTTGGCGACAACGCGTCCGGACGTGACCTTCGTGGGTCGTCTCGCCACCTACCGGTATTACAATATGGACCAGGTCACCGGTCAGGCTCTGGCGACATGGCGCAGGATGCAGCCAGCCGGCGCTTCACCCGGGTTCGGCACGGGCGTTGTCGTAGCGAGTGGCAATGGCGTCCTATGATTTCCGCTTCTTCGTGGCGGGGTCACCTGAGCGTGTTCAGGAGGTCCATATCTTCGATAACGATCAGCAGGCGACCTGCAGGGCTGCGAGCGAACTGCTTCAAATGCCGGGCAGGATCGCGGTCGAGGTCTGGTCTGGCGAGGGGCTGGTCTACGCTCGCCGCCGTGGAAGCCAACCCTCGCCGGATCAGCTTGCGCCATTGTGAAAGCGGGGCGAAGCGATGAACCCGGGGGCCGAGCTGGAGCTCGACCACGTCGTTCTTCAGGCTCGCTTTCGCCGGACCGTCGTTCGAAACCTGTTGCCGTCCGGGGAGTTGGCACGAGGCGGGACCATTCTGTGTTGGACAGGAGCGGCCTTGGTTCGAAAAGGCGTTCGAGATTGCCTCGCTACTTCTTCACTCTAATCAACGGCCAGACCCATCCGGACCCTGAAGGCGAGGTGCTGGCCGATGATGACGCAGCACGGCGGTCAGCAGCAGCAGTGATGTACGAGACCATGCGCCAGCATTGCGCTTACGTTCTCGCTGGAGGCCGCTATACCGTGACGGTCACGGACAAAGCCGGGCGAGAGGTGTGCCAGCTCACGCTCGAAGATCGCGTGAGGCAAAGCTAGGCGGCGGCGTCGTCTTCCTGGTTCGGCAGGATTCCGAGATCGCGTCCTATGGACTGGATGAGGTCGAAACTCCCGCAGGAAGCCCGACGCAGACTGGCTTCGTTCAGAAGGGTGACCCGCCCCCGCATCACCTTGACCGCCCCGCTGTCGAAGAGGTCCGAATAGGATTGAACGATACTCGTCCTCTGAACGCCCAGATGATGGGCGATCTCATCCTGGGTCACCCGAATCTCGTCTTGTCCCGCGAGGTCAAACGCCGTCAGCAGCCACGATGCGAGGCGCGCGGTTATGGTGTCATATGTCGCCGAGATCGCCAGTTGATGGGCCTCCGCCTGATAGAAGTGGCTGAGTTGGTGCAGGCGACGCATGAGGCTCGGCGTCTCCTGCGCAAGCCTCCGCACCTCACGCGCGGAAGCGACCCAGGCTTCTCCTGCGCCTTGCCCGATCACCGACCAGCTGCACGGCGCATCGGCCAGAAACGGAGCCAGGCCCGAGACCCCTTCGCGACCTATGAACGTGACCTGCAGCGTCTGTCCACTTACGTTGCTCAAACGGTTGATAAGATACGCGGTTTTCGGAAAGTGAAGCGTCTCGATCGGCGCGCCTTGTTCGATCAGGACTTCGCCGGCGGCAATAGCACACGGCCTGAGGATGGATCGCAACGCCTCTCCTGAGGGCGGATCCAGCCCGTCGATCAAATGGTTTCCGGCAAGCATCGCCTTCTCCTCGCAAACGGGCGGGAGTGTGCGGCGTGCGCTACCGATCTCTTCCAGTCACGAACGCCCTGTCCAGTCCGCGATGCTTCTGAACGTCCCCGCCCGCGCATCGTTCACTAAATCGGGTTTCCGACACAGCCGCCTGCCGGAAGCTGAAGATGGAAGGAGACGCCGCGCCGCGAGAGGATCCGGCTAGGCCCGGTGAGGGAGGCGTCAACCGCCAGAGGCCAACGATCAGCAATGCCCCTGAAGGCGCTAACGAGCGTGGGAGATCGAGCTGTCGTCGAGACCGATCGGAAAAGCCTTGCTGAGAAATGGCGAGCCGGCTTCCCCGAAACGCCACGGGGTTTCCGTCCCTACGCTCAGACCGATACGGGGACCCCGGAGGACGCGGGGATGATCCCCTTCCCCGGCCTCCACCTCGAACGGTGGTCGGAAAAGGGACGCGCCGTTCAGCCGCGCGTCGACCCCCAGGGCCTCGCAAAGCTTGCCGTATCAGCACAGCACTTCCGGGATGGTCGGCGTCACAGACGATGTTGATGCACCAGTGCAGCCCGTAGATCCTGTAGACATAGGCTCGACCCGTGGGACCAAACATAGGTGCATTGCGGGTGGTCGGGCCCCTGAAACTGTGTGAGGCCGGATCGGCGGCTTCGTAGGCTTCCGTTTCGACAATGCGCCCGCCCACACCGTTGATGCGGAATACCGCGCCAATGAGCCGACGCGCGACCATTTCTGCGGGGCGATCAAAAAAGGAGGCGTTCACCGGGACTTCAACGAGCCAGGGCGGTTGTCGTTGCGAGTGTGGTCGATGCCGCGGGAACCGACCCTAAATCCTGCTGCAGCGC
>CAMLNY010000244.1 GCA_946481405.1 uncultured Brevundimonas sp.
CCGGCGGCATGACCCAGCCCGATTCCGGAGCCGCTTCCGCCTCCGGCCGGGCCTGTTCGCCGCATCCGGCGGCCAGCAGCGCCAGCGCCGCCGTCAGGGTCGATGCGATCCGTCGTTTCATCCTGCTCGCCGGGTCTGTAGGACTGTTCGCCCAGATAGACCGGCGGGGCCGGCCTGTCTCCAATCTTGCGTTTCTTCCGAGGCTTCATACCCGTGTCCGATCCCGTCATCGCCCCCTTCGACGGCCAGTCCGTCTGCCTGTTCTGCGGCTCCTCCGACGTGGCCGACCCGGTCTACACCCGGGCCGCCTCAGAGTTCGGCGCGGCCACGGCGCGCGAGGGCTGGCGTCTGGTCTATGGCGGCGGCGGCGTCGGCCTGATGGGCGCCTCGGCCCGGGCGGCGCACGAGGCGGGCGGTCGTGTCGTCGGCATCATGCCGGCCTTCCTGCGCAGCCGCGAACGCCTCTTCGACGAGGTCGAGACCATCGTTGTCACCTCGATGCACGAGCGCAAACAGCTCATGTACGACCAGTCCGACGCCTTCGTCGTCGCCCCCGGCGGCATCGGCACGCTCGAGGAGGTCGTCGAACTCCTCTCGTGGAAGCGTCTGGACCTGCACGGCAAGCCGGTGATCTTCCTCAACATCAACGGCTTCTGGGAAACCTTCTTCGCCCTGATGCGCCAGAGCGTCGAGACCGGCTTCACCCCGCCCAGCTTCCTTCAGGCCTGGACGGTCTGCGACACGGTCGAGGAGGCGATCGCCGCCATGCGACATGCTGACGCCCGACCCGTCTTGAAACATGATCAGCGATAAGTAATCATCGCTCAGTCTGCACCTGCGGTCCGTTCTTTTTGAAAACCCGGATTGACAGTTTCGAATAACAACGCACTATGCCGGTGTTGACGCTGGACCGTGTCGGTCCGCCCCACCCACCGGAGTCTCCCCTATGCGCGCCGTCCTCCCCCTCGTCGCCCTCTGCGCCGCCCTAGCGGCCCCCGCCGTCGCCCAGACGCCCGCCGCCACCCGCGCGGTCATCGCCGACGCCTCGCGCGCCCCGGCCCGCGCCACCATCATCGACGGCGCCAACTGGCGCTGCGAAGGTCAGACCTGCACCGCCACCGGCGGCGCCAACCAGCCCGCCCCGCGCGCCTGCCGCCGCGTCGTGGCCCGCTTCGGCCAGGTCACCGAGTTCGCATACCGCGGAACGGCCCTGACGACCGAAGAACTGGCCGCCTGCAACGCCTGATACGAAGAAGGGGCGATCCGGTGGACCGCCCCTTTTCATTTCCGTCTCAAGCCGTTTCGCCCTTCAGCCTCCGGACGATCCGCTCCCGCCCGATCAGCTGAACCATGGTCGCCATGTCCGGCCCGTGCGGCTGGCCCGTCAGGATGTGGCGCAGCGGCATGAACAGGGCCTTGCCCTTTGCGCCGGTGTTCTCCTTCACCGCATTGGTCCACACGGACCAGGCCTCGGCGCCGATGGTCTCGGGCAGGACGGCCAGCGCCGCCGCGGCGAAGGCCGGATCCTCGATCACCGGCGTCACCGGGCCCCGCACCATGGTCGCCAGACCGACCACGTCGTCGAACCTGTTCAGGTTGCCCTTGACCGCGTCCCAGAAGGTCTCGCCCAGATCGCAGTCCAGCGCCTCAAGCCGCGCCTTCGCCGTCGCATAGGACATGGCGTGCAGGGCCTGGGCGTTCAGCCGGTCCAGATCATCGGTGT
This sequence comes from uncultured Brevundimonas sp., assembly GCA_946481405.1. Next base: position 1,724 of record CAMLNY010000244.1, read on the forward strand.
CGTAGCGCGCCGGCGACCGGCCCATCTTGTCAAAGCTGAAGCCCAGCCCCAGCGCGTGGATGTCGGCCGCGACCTCCAGCGGATCCGACGTGCCGATCCGGCCCAGATGGCTGGTGATGGCGATGGGCTCATAGCCCTGGTCCCGCATCTCCGAGACCGACAGCGACCCCAGCCGCTTGGACAGGGCCGCCCCGTCGGCGCCGACCAGCAGCGGCATGTGGGCGAAGGTCGGCACGGCCGTCCCCAGCCCCGCCGCGATCAGCGCCTCGAAGATCTCGATCTGGGCGCCGGTGTTGGTCGTGTGGTCCTCGCCCCGGATGACGTGGGTGATGCCCATGTCGATGTCGTCGACGACCGACGGCAGGGTGTAGAGATAAAGCCCGTCCTCCCGGATCAGCACCGGGTCCGACATCGAGGCCGTATCGACCTCGCAATGCCCGCGCGACAGGTCCTCCCAGGAGACCCGCTTGCCGTCCAGCTTGAAGCGCCAGTGCGGCTTGCGTCCCTCGGCCTCGAGCTTCGTCTTCTCTTCTTCAGTCAGGCCGAGCGCGGCGCGGTCGTAGATCGGCGGCAGGCCGCGCGACAGCTGCACCTTGCGGCGGCGATCCAGCTCCTCCGGCGTGTCCCAGGCCGGATACAGACGCCCGGCCGCCTTTAGCCGCTCGGCGGCGTCGTGATAGCGGTCGAACCGCTTCGACTGATTGTACCGCTCGTCCCACAGCAGACCGAGCCAGGTCAGATCGTCCTCGATCCCCTGTTCGAACTCCGGCGTCGACCGGGCCAGATCGGTGTCGTCGATGCGCAGCACGAACGACCCGCCCTGCCCCTTGGCGAACATCCAGTTGACCAGAGCGGTGCGGACGTTGCCGACGTGCAGCTTGCCGGTGGGCGACGGGGCGAAACGGACCTTGACGGACATGGGCGATCGAGACCTTGGAAACGAGGCGCGTAGGTCGGTCACGCGGCCCCTCAAGTCAAGGACGACGGCGTTTCGGCGGATTCCACGCTTTTCGGCTTTTCCCGCAACGATCTTGCTGCATAAGGCGACGATGACCGCGCCTGCCTCCCTGACCGTCGATCTCAACGCCCTTTCGCACAACTTCCATGCGCTGGAGGCCCTCACAGGCGTGCCTGTGCATCCGGTGGTGAAGGCCAATGCCTATGGTCTCGGCGCCGGTCCGGTGGCCCAACGCCTGCTGACCGAGGGCGCGCGCACCTTTTTCGTCGCCCGGCTGAACGAGGGGGTCGCCCTGCGCCAGACCTTGGGCCCGGAACCGACGATCTACGTGCTGGACGGCTGCGTCGGCGCCGCGGCGGCGACGCTGAAGGCCGCGAACCTGCGCCCCATCCTAAACCACGGCGACCAGATGATCGCCTGGAACGCCATCGGCGGCGGCCCGTGCGGCATGCAGATCGACACCGGCATGAACCGTCTAGGCTTCCGGCCCGAGGACGCGCCGGGGCCGTTCGGCGGCCTCGAACTGGTCATGAGCCACCTCGCCTGCTCCGACGATCCGGCCGAACCGATGAACCGGCGCCAGCGCAACGCCTTCGCCGCCGTCTCAGCCCGCTATCCGAACGCCTTGAAGTCCTTCGCCAACTCCGGCGGCTGCTTCCTCGGCTCGGACTACGCCTTCGACGCGGTTCGACCCGGTATCTGCCTCTACGGCGGCGGCCCGGAAGGTCGACCCGATGCCCGCTTGAGAGCCGTCGCGACCCTGACCGCCGAAATCCTCCAGCTGCGCGACCTGCCGGCCGGCGAGAGCGTCGGCTATTCGCGCGGCTTCATCGCCGACACGGCCCGCCGCATCGCCACCTGCGGCGCGGGCTATGCCGACGGCATCTTCCGCTCCTCCAGCCTAAAGGGTCAGGTCTGGATCGCCGGAGCCCTGCGTCCCCTGCTGGGTCGGGTGTCCATGGACGTGATCGCCGTCGACGTCACCGGCCACCGCAAGGCCCGCTCCTGCGCGGGCGAGGTCGTCCTCGTGAACCCGGTGGTGGTCTCGGCGACCGCCGCC
>CAMLNY010000245.1 GCA_946481405.1 uncultured Brevundimonas sp.
GCGGCGCTTTGGGAGGCTCAAGTCCTCTCCCGCCGGGAGAGGGAGGGGACCCACTCATGCTTGTACTGCTCGGAATCCTGGTTGTCGTCGCGGGCTTCGTCGCGCGGATCAATCCGCTGCTGGTCATCCTGGCCGCCGCCCTCGTGACCGGCATCTGCGCCGTCGTCGCGCCCGGCGTCGCCCCCCCCGCCCTTTGGCAGGCCGCCGTGGCCACCCTCTCGGCTTTCGGCGACGCCTTCAACGACAACCGCTATTTCCACGTCGTCTGGCTGGTCCTCCCGGTCATCGGCCTGCTTGAACGCGCGGGCCTTCAGGAGCGCGCCCGCATGCTGATCGGCAAGGTGAAGGCCGCCTCGGCCGGGCGTCTGCTGGTCGTCTATCTGTTCCTGCGCCAGACCACCTCGGCGCTGGGCCTGACCTCGCTGGGCGGCCACCCCCAGATGGTCCGCCCCCTCGTCGCCCCCATGGCGGAAGGCGCGGCCGAGGTCGAGGCGGCCGGCGCCCTGCCCGACGACGCCCGCTTCCGCATCCGCTCCATGTCCGCCGCCACCGACAACATCGGCCTCTTCTTTGGCGAGGACATCTTCATCGCCATCGGCTCCATCATCCTGATGGTCGGCTTCCTGGAACAGGCGGGCATCATCGTCGAGCCGCTGCAACTGTCGGTCTGGGCCATCCCCACCGCCATCGCCGCCTTCCTGATACACGGCGCCCGCCTCCTGATCTTCGACCGCGAGCTCCGGCGACGGATCGCCGCCCCGGCCGCTTCCGCCCCGGAGGCCAGCCAATGATCACTCTGGATCAGGTGTACATCCTCGTCGGACTGATGTTCGCCGCCTTCGCCATCCTGACCCTGCGCGATCCAGCCCACCCGACCCGCATCCGCAGCGCCCTGTTCTGGAGCCTGCTGGCCGGATCCATGCTGTTCGGTTCGTATCTAGGAGGCCTCGGCAACGGCCTGCTGGTCGTCGCTCTCGTCGCGCTCGGCGGCCTGTCGAAGCTCGGCATCGGACAGCCCGCCACGACGACGCAGGAGGAGCGCCGCGACAGCGCCGCGCGGCGCGGCAACTGGCTCTTCCTGCCCGCCCTGATCGTGCCGGTCGTCGCCGTCGGTGGGACGCTCGCCGCCAAACACACCGGCTGGGGCGAGGCCCTGCTGTCGTCGACCCAGACCACCCTCATCGCCCTCGCGCTCGGCTGTCTGATCGCCTTGATCGCCGCCATGACCTGGCTGCGTCCGCCCGCGACCGCGCCCCTGCACGAAGGCCGCCGCCTGATCGATTCCATCGGTTGGGCGGTCCTGTTGCCCCAGATGCTGGCCGCGCTCGGCGCCATCTTCCTCGCCTCCAACGTCGGCCGCGTGGTCGGCGAGGTCGTGACCCAGGCCGTGCCGATGAGCTCGCCGCTCGTCGCCGTGATCGCCTACTGCCTCGGCATGGCCCTGTTCACCGTCATCATGGGCAATGCCTTCGCCGCTTTCCCGGTCATGACCGCGGCCATCGGCCTGCCCTTCGTGGTGCATCAGTTCGGCGGAGACCCCGCCATCGTCTGCGCCGTCGGCATGCTGGCCGGCTTTTGCGGCACCCTGCTGACGCCCATGGCGGCCAACTTCAACGTCGTGCCGGCCAACCTGCTGGAGCTGCCCGACCGGAACGCCGCCTTCAACGGCGTCATCCGCGCCCAGGCCCCGACCGCCCTGATCCTCCTCGTCGTCAATATCGTCCTGATGTACGCCCTCGCCTTCCGGTTCTGACATGCCCCAAGTTCTCGACGCCCAGACCGCCGCCCGCTTCGCCCAGGCGGCGCTGGGCCATGTCACTCGCGAGTATCCGCACAAGCTCGACCACGTCCTGAACGGGCCGGAGGACGCGCTCGGCCCCCGCGCCCTCCACCCCATCTTCTTCGGCAGTTTCGACTGGCATTCCTGCGTGCATGGCTGGTGGACCCTGTTCACCCTGCGCCGCCTCTATCCGGACACGCCCGAAGCCGCCGCCGTCGCGGATCTGGCCGATGAGCTGCTCAAACCGGAGAACGTCGCCGTCGAGGTCGCCTACCTCGGGCGCCCCTATGCCAAGCCGTTCGAGCGTCCCTATGGCTGGGGATGGCTCCTGATGCTGCAGACCGAACTGGAGAGGCACGCCGACCCGCGCGGACGCATTTGGGCGGATACCCTGCGTCCTCTCGCCGTCGCCTTCGCCGACCGGTTCAAGGCCTTCCTGCCGATCTCCACCTATCCGGTGCGCGTGGGCACCCACTACAACACGGCCTTCGCCCTCCGCCTCGCCCTCGACTATGCCGACAGCACGGGAGACACGGAACTGGGCGACCTGTGCCGCGCCTCGGCCCTGCGCTGGCATTCGGGCGACCGTGGCGCGCAGGCGTGGGAGCCGTCACAGGATGAGTTCCTGTCTCCGACCCTGATGGTGAGCGAATTGATGCGTCGTGTGAGCGACGATCAGAGCTTCGGATCGTGGTTCGATCTCCATCTTCCGCACTTGGAACAGCGCGAGCCGTCGACCCTGTTTCTCCCCGCTACGGTCACCGATCGGTCGGACGGAAAGATCGCCCACTTGGACGGCCTGAACCTGAGTCGGGCCTGATGCTGGCGCGGGATCGCCTCTGCCCTGCCCGCCTACGATCCGCGTCGCGCCGTCGCCCTGAAGGCGGCCGAGGATCACCTTGACGCCGCCCTGCCTCACGTCACCGGCGACTATATGGGCGAACACTGGCTGGCCAGTTTCGCCCTTCTGGCCCTGCTCGCCGACCCGGGCTGATCGCCCGCAAGCCTCTGACAAGGCGGCTTTCCGACCATCCGCACAAAATAAAGGGGCGGCCGATACGAGATCGGCCGCCCCCACGTTTAGCTTTGACGCGCCTTAGAAGCGGGCGGTCAGACCGACGTAGTAGCGACGGCCCAGCAGGTCGTAGCTCGACGGGTCGGTGTTCGACGCGATCGACGGAGCATAGACCGGAGCCAGCTCGTCGGTGACGTTGTTCACGCCGGCGCGCAGCGAGATGGCGTCGTTCACGGCCCACGACCCGTTCAGGTCGAAGTAGTGAATGCCGTCCAGCGTCTGGGCCGCATTGTTGAAGTTCACGACTTCACCCTGGTAGCGGTAGCGCACGCCCAGGCCGAAGGCGCCCTGACGCCAGTTCAGCGACGACAGGAACTTCCATTCCGGCAGGGTCAGACCGAACGAGTTCGAGATCGTACCCGTACGGTTGGTGAAGGCGGCGCCCGGCAGGTCCTGACGCTCCCAGTTCTCCAGCCAGGTGCCGGTGATGTTGAAGGCCAGCGAACCCCAGTCCGGAGCGCCCAGGTCGGCCAGAGCGGCGTTCCAGTCGACCTGGAAGTCGACGCCCGACGTACGCAGGGTGCCCAGGTTGGCGTTGGTCTCGAACGTGTTGTTCAGCTGACCCGTGCCCTGATCGCGCTGGAACAGCTGGCAGTAGGTGTTGGTGGCCGAGTAGGTCGGGTTCGAAACGCCGTCGAAGTTGAAGCAGCGACGGAGCTGTTCGGTCACCGACACGGTGCCGACGACGCTCTCGATCTCGATCTTGTAGTAGTCGATCGAGCCCGACAGGTTCGACAGCCAGGGGCTGCTGAACGGCGACTGCCACACCAGACCCGCGGTGAACGAGTCGGCGGTTTCTTCCGACAGCAGCGGGTTACCGCCGGACTGGGCGAAGCAGCGGTCGCGCTCGCTGCCCGCCGGGACGCCCTCCAGCAGCGTCTCGGC
>CAMLNY010000246.1 GCA_946481405.1 uncultured Brevundimonas sp.
GGAGCTCATCCCGACCCCGTCCCTCAGCCACTGGATCGCCGACCCGGCCGAGAAGATCGACCCCTCCAGCGCATAGGCGATATCCTCGCCCACCTGATAGCCGAGCGTTCCGAGAAGCCGGCTCGACGACGCCACCGGCTGGGCGCCGACGTTGGCCACCAGAAACGCCCCGGTCCCATAGGTGATCTTGGCGTCCCCGGGCTTCAACGCGCCGTGGCCCACCAGCGCCGCCTGCTGGTCCCCCGCAGAGCCGGCGATGGGCAGGGCCCGCCCGAACAGGCTCGCATCGCTCTCGCCCGACACTTCCGCACAGCCGACGATCCGGGGCAGGGCGGCCTTCGGGACCTTGAACAGGTCGCAGAGGTCGTCGCGCCATTTCCGCGTCCCCAGATCCATCAGCGACGTCCGGCTCGCGTTCGTCGCATCGGTCACATGGCTGGCCCCGTTTGTCAGCTTCCAGACCAGCCAGCTGTCGATGGTCCCGAGCTTCACCTCGCCCTTCTCGGCCCGCGCGCGCGCCCCCGGGACCCTGTCCAGCAGCCAGGCGTATTTGGTCGCCGAGAAATAGGGATCGAGGATCAGGCCGGTCGCCGCCTGGACCATGGCCTCATGCCCGTCCGCCGCCATCCTTGCCGAGACGTCCGCCGTCCGCCGGTCCTGCCAGACGATGGCCTTGTGCAGCGGCTCGCCGGTCGCCCCGTCCCAGATCACCGAGGTCTCCCTCTGATTGGTGATGCCGATGGCCGCGAACCGCCCGACCCCGCCCGCCTTCCTGATCACCTCGCGACAGGTCTGCAGCGTCGCCGTCCAGATCTCGGCCGCATCGTGCTCGACCCAGCCGGAATGGGGAAAATGCTGCTGCAGCTCGATCTGGCTGACCGCCAGCGGATGCAGCCCACGATCGTCCCTCAGCTCGAAAGCGATGGCCCGGGTCGAGGTCGTGCCCTGATCGATGGCGAGGATGCAGGTCGTCATGGCGATGAGCGTTTCCGTTGTTTTCCACACCTTACGCGGACGAACGCGATCGGGTTAAGTGCCGACCATGTCCGACCGTACCGCTTCCTACGAAGGCGTCCTCGACGCCGCCCGCCAGATCGCCGCGGCGGCGGTCCGCACCCCGTTGATCGAAAGCCCCGCCCTGAACGAGCGAGCCGGCGGTCGGGTCCTTCTGAAGGCCGAGACCATGCAGGTCGCGGGGGCCTTCAAATTCCGCGGCGCCTATAACCGCATCAGCCGCCTGAACGCCGCCGAACTGGCCTCCGGCGTCGTCGCCTTCTCGTCGGGCAACCATGCGCAGGGCGTCGCCGCCGCGGCCAGGCTGATGGGCGCCCACGCCACCATCGTGATGCCGGCCGACAGTCCCGCCATCAAGATCGCCGGGGTGAAGTCCTTCGGCGGCGAGGTTCGTCTCTATGACCGCTGGACCGAAAGCCGCGAGGAGATCGGCGCCCAGGTCGCGCGCGATCGCGGCTCCGTCCTCGTCCCCCCCTTCGACGACCCCTGGGTCATCGAGGGCCAGGGCACCTCGGCGCTCGAACTGCTGGATCAGGCCAACACGCCGATCGACCAGCTCCTCTGTCCCTGTTCCGGCGGCGGCCTGATGGCCGGCATCGATCTGGTCACGGAAGCCCGCAGCCCGTCGACGAAGACGTGGGCCGTGGAGCCCGAGCATTTCGACGACACCGCCCGGTCCCTGGCCGCCGGCGAACGGATCGGCCACCCGCAGGGACCGCCCTCCATCTGCGACGCGCTCCAGACCCCGATCCCCGGCGTCCTGACCTTCCCGATCAACCAGCGGGTCCTCTCCGGCGCCCTGTCGATCACCGACATGGAGGCCGCCGAGGCCGTCGCCTACGCCTTCCGCACGCTGAAGCTGGTGGTCGAGCCGGGCGGCGCCGCCGGCCTCGCCGCCCTTCTGGCCGGCAAGCTGGACGGGAAAGGCAAGACCACCGCCGTCATCCTGTCCGGGGGCAATATCGACCCCGGCCTGTTCGCCGACATCATCGAAGGCCGGTTCCAGCCGGCCGCCCAACCTTCCTCAGAACCGGGAGCCGCCGCATGACCAAACCCTCCGACCTCCAGTCCTTGATCGGGACCGAAATCGGCGTCTCCAGATGGATCCTCGTGGATCAGGCCCGCATCGACGCCTTCGCCGAGATCACCGAGGACCGCCAGTTCATCCACATCGACCCGGTCGCCGCCGCGAAGACGCCGTTTGGGGGCGCCATCGCGCATGGGTTCCTGACCCTCAGCCTCGCCTCGGCCATGAGCTACGACGCCGTCGCCCCGCTGGACGGCGTGGTGATGGGGGTCAACTACGGCTTCGACAAGGTCCGCTTCCTCGCCCCGGTTCCCGCCGGCTCCAACATCCGCGGCCGCTTCAAGCTCCTCAGCGCCGAGGACAAGGGCGGCGGCCGCTGGCTGATCAAGCACGAGCTGACCGTCGAGATCGAAGGCTCCGAAAAGCCCGCCCTGATCGCCGAATGGCTGGGCATGCAGATGGTCGGCGGTTGACCACGCTGGACGCCCGGCCCGCGGCTGTGGATAGTTCGCCCTCCTCCTGAAGAGCCTTCCGCCTTGCATCATCACGGCACGGTCTTCCTCATTCTGGCCTACGGGGTCGCGGTTCTCGCCGGCTGGACGGCGCTCGACCTGTTCCAGCGGTTGAAGGGGCGCGAGGGGCGGGATCGTGCGCCCTGGCTCGGCGCCGCCGCCCTCGCCATGGGCGGCGGGATCTGGTCGATGCATTTCATCGCCATGCTCGGCTTCGACCCGGGCGCGCCCGTCAGCTATGACCCCGGCCTGACCCTCCTGTCCTTCCTGATGGCGGTGGCGGGAACGGCGGGCGCCTTCTTCGCCGCTTCGCGCGAGGCGCTGGGACCCGGCCGCATCCCTCTCGCCGGCGCCGCCATGGGTCTGGCCATCGCCGCCATGCACTATGTCGGCATGGCCGCCATGCGCACGGCCGCCACCGTGGGCTGGCGGGTGGAGCTGGTCGTCGCCTCGGTCCTGATCGCAGTCGCCGCCTCGATCACGGCGCTCTGGGCGGCGCGGCGCGAGGCCTCCCTGGCCTGGCGCGCGGCCGCCGCGGCCATCCTCGGCGTCGCCGTGGTCGGCATGCACTACACCGGCATGGCGGCGCTGGAGCTGAGGCCGATCGCCGATCTCCGAGGTCAGGGCGCCCCGCCGCTGGCGCTCGCAATCAGCATCGCCGCCGTCACCGCGGTGATCCTGTTCATGGCGCTCGCCGCCTCCATGGCGGACGAGCGATCGCGGCTGGTCTCCACCCTTGCCGCAGCCGGGGTCGGCTATTGGGAGGTCAATCTCAAGGATCGCAGCTTCACCCTGTCGCCGCGCGCCCGCGAACTGATCGGGATGCCGAAGGATCGGCCGGATGGCGACGTGATGAACCCCGCCTGGGTCGAGGACGACGACCATCTGGCGCGCCGCCGCACGGCGCTTGAGGCCGCCATCGCGGGCGAGGGGGACTATGACGTCGAATATCCGATCGCGGGAACGGACCGCTGGGTCCAGTCGCGCGGCAGTCTGGTCCGCTCCCGCTCGGGGCGCCCCCTGAAACTCGCCGGCGTCGTCTCTGACATCACCGATCGCCACCGCGCCTATGAGGCGCTGGAAACCAGCGAGCGCCGCCAGAAGCTGTTGATCAACGAACTGAACCACCGGGTGAAGAACACCCTCGCCACCCTGCAATCGATCGCCGCCCTGACGGCC
>CAMLNY010000247.1 GCA_946481405.1 uncultured Brevundimonas sp.
GATCGCCCTCAAGGTCCAGCCGGCCCCGGTCGGCCGAGATCTTCAGCGGCCCGCCGATCCCCTGTGCGGCGTAGCTGGCCAGACTGGCGTCCGCCATCCGGATGCGGCCGTCCAGCACCCAGCGCGTCGCGTCGCCCCGGAAAACGCCGGACCAGCTTGCCGCGCCGCCGCTGGTCGCGCCGACCAGCCGGGTCACCGACCCGGTCGAGACCGTCAGGCCTACCCCGTCCGGCGCCGACCGGTCGTCCAGATGGATCATCCCTTGGGCGCTGGACTGCAGGTTCTCGGACGTCAGCTGCCACGCCATGCTTTGGACATTCTCCCGCTCCCGGTCCGGAATGGCGGCGAAGCCGAACCGGGCCGTGCGGCCGATGCGATCGACGAAGGGCTGCAGCAGGTCCGAGCCGCTGAAATCGAAGTAGCCCGAGATGCGGGCGCCCTCGGGTCCGTAGCGACCCTTGACGGTCAGCGGCGTGAACTCACCGGTCCGCACCACGGCATCGACCAGATCGCCATTGACCAGGGCCGAGGCGAAGAAGGGCTGGTCCGGGGAATAGCCGAGCGATCCCGCCAGGGGACCGCCTTGCGCTTCGCTGGCGCGCAGGTTCAGACGCAGGTCCTCGGGCTTGGCGCCCAGTGTGGCCGCGACGCGCAGGAAGTCGCCGGGACGGTTCAGGCTGTAGGCGGCGACGTTCGCGACCTTGTCCCCGGCACGGGGCACGAGAGCGTCGCCGGTCAGGCGCCAGCGCCCGTATTCCTTGGAGAAGCCCTCCAGCAGTTCGATGTCGGCGGTGAAGCGGTCGATGTCGACGCTGATCGGCATGGGCTGCGGCGGCCGCCCGTCCGGGGGTTCGATCTCGGGTCGGCGGATCAGCCGGATCGACTTCGCCGTGATTTCGCTGGCGTGAAACCGCCGGGTGACCAGCGGCCAGTAGCTCCAGTCCACGCGGACATCGCGCGCCTCAAGCCAGATCCCCTTCGCGTCCGTGATCGTGACGCGGCGCAGGGTGAAATCGTCGAACAGGTCGCCTTCCAGCCCCTCGACATTGATGCGGCCGTAGCGGCTGATCTTCTTGCCCGCGACGAAGCTGGTGACCAGTTCGCGGCCCGGTCCCGAGACCAGATACATCCGCCCGCCCAGCGCGAGGATCAGGGTCAGGGCCAGGAGGCCGACAAGGGCGAAGCCGCCGAAGAAGGCGACGGCCTGAAGTCGTGTCCGACGCCGCTTCTCGGCCTTGGCAGGGGCCTCGATTTCGGCGGCGATGTCTTCGGGCGCGATAGTGTCCGACTCGACGACCTCGCCCGGGGGCGTCTTGCGGGCCGTCGTCCTGCGGCGCGGGGGCTTTGGGGTTGGATCGGTCAAAACGCCTGGCCGATGCTGACATAGACCTGGAAGTTGGAATCGCCCTCGCGCTTGTCGAGCGGGAAGGCGATGTCCGCCCGGATCGGACCGAAGGACAGGTTGTACCGCGCGCCGATGCCGACGGCGTAGCGCAGGTTCGAGAAGTCGGGCGTCTCCGCGAAGCCGATCGCGCCGGCGTCGACGAAGCCGACCACGCCGAAGTCTCGGCCGATGTCGTGGCGCACCTCGCCAGAGACCTCGAAAAGGGAGATCCCGCCGCGCGGCGTGTTGTCGGGCAGGCGCGGGCCGACGCCCTGGTACTGGTAGCCGCGCACCGAACCGCCGCCGCCGGAATAGAACAGGCGGTCCGACGGCACGCTCAGCTCGCTGCCGCCGATGATCGAACCCAGCCGCATCCGTCCGGCCAGCACGGTTCGACCGTCGTCGCGAAGCGGCCTGTAAGCGGTGCCCTGGGCCTCGGCGCGCAGGAACAGGATGGTGTCCTCGCCGGTCACGGCGGTCGGCTGGACGTTCAGCGTCATCCGCCAGCCCGTCGTCGGGTTGAGGGGGTCATTCGACTGGTCGATGTAAGCGCTGCCCCGGCCGGTCAGGATGGCCAGATCGCGGTCGAAGCTGATCGGCGCTTGGGTGATCGGGTCGAACCGGTTCTCGTTGTAGCGGCCCGCGTCCAGACCCACGCCGTAGCTGTAGTAGGAGGTCTTGCCGATGCGCTGGCGCAGGTCGGCGGACAGGACCGCCGCAGTGCGGATGTAGGCGTCGGTATCCTCGTTCACGACGGCGGCGGAGAGGGCCAGGGTTTCGCCCGGCGTGCGCCAGTGGGGCAGGCTGAGATCCGCTCCGATGCGGCTGTCGATGTTGGCGATGCGGGCCTGGAACCGAAGGGTGTCGGCGCGGCCGAAGCGGTTGTACCAGGTCCAGAGACCCTCGACGCCGGAACCGTCGGCGGTCGAGAAGGTGGCGCCGGCTTCCAGAATGCGACGAGGGCGGTCGGTCAGGGTGACGACGACCGGCCGGTTGCCTTGGGGCGTGGTCTGGTCGGCGGCGGTCAGGGCGACGGCGACCCCGTCGTAGACGCCGGTCTCCAGCAGTCGCCGCTCCAGCTCGGCGACCTGTTCGGGGTCGTAACGCTGGCCTTCATGCCAGGGCGCCAGGCCCGTGACCCAGTCGGCATTGGTCGGCCCGCGTGTCTCGAGGCGGACGCCGTCCAGCCGCACCAGCGGACCGGCATTGATGTTGAAGGTCGGGGCGACGGTCAGGGCGGCGTGGTCGACGACGACACGGCGCGGCTGGGTCGCGGCGTCCGGGTAGCCCTCGCGCGTCAGGCTGGCGATGATCCGCCCCTCGGCGGCGATGACGTCGGCCGCGCGGCCCGGATCGCCCGCTTCCAGTCCGATCTCGGCCTGGGCCGTGCGGATGACCTCGGGTTCCGGCTCGGGCGCGACCCACTGGATCGTCGGATTGGCGATAGCGAAGCGCGGGCCCGGCGTGACCTCGACGATGGCGACCGGGTTGTCCTCGCCCTCGACGACATCAGCGAGGATCGGCTGGTAGTAGCCTTCAGACCGAAGCAGGGCCTCGGCCGAGGCCATGGCGGCGCGGGCCCGGCGGCGGGCGTCGAAGCCGTTGGTCGGCGGTCCGTCCGTTTCGCCGATCGCGCGGACGAGGGCCGCGCGCAGTTCGGCGTCGATCTCGCCCCGGATCTGGGCGCGGGGGTCCGCCAGGGCCTGTCCGGCCAGACCCAAGCCCAGAACCGCCGCGACGAGGGCGGGCGGGATGCGGCGGAAGGGAGAAGGCCTCGACGTCAATATTCAACCCTGATCGGCGACGCGGTCCGGACCGGACCAGGCTCGCCAGAGGCCCCCCTCAATCAGCGAATCGGGACGACCTTGCGGCCGATCAATAGAACAGGGTTTCGCTCTCGGGCTGAACCGTCTCTTCCGACGAGCGGTTCTCGGGCGGCAGGGTCGTGTTGGGCGGCGTATCCGTCGGGGCGGTGGTGTCGGCGGCCGGAACGCCCTGATCGGTCGCGGCCGGCGCGACCGGCGCCTCGATCGGCGGCGGCGCGACTTCGGCCTGTTCGGTCGCGGGCTCCTCGCAGGCGGTCAGAGCCAGGACGCCGGCGCCCAGAGCCGCCAGCAACATCAAACGCTTCATTTCAAGTCTCCCCCGGAGTGCGGCGGCGAAACGCACCGTGAACTGCCCTGTTCCATAACGCTTCCCATCTTTTGGGTCACGCCGCATCAATACCGTTCTGGCAACCAATCCTTCGTCTATTGCCGCGACAATCCGCGCAACGGGAGGGTCCAGAATGACGGCGAACGGCTATGCCATGATCGCCCAGGTGCGTTTTCGTGAGCTGAAG
>CAMLNY010000248.1 GCA_946481405.1 uncultured Brevundimonas sp.
CACCCAAAGGGAGCTGTGGTTCGAACAGGCTCCCCCGCCCCCCGCCGCCGACGGCCCGCACGTCGTCCGGCTGGGCTCGATGAGCAAGACCTGGTGGGGCGGGCTGCGCATCGGCTGGATCCGGGCCTCCTCCGAGGTCGCCGACGCCGCCGTCCGGGCGCGGGCGTCGCTCGACCTCGGCGCGGCGGTCATCGAACAGCTGGCCGCCGCCCACCTTCTGGCGGGAGATCAGGAACCGGTCGCGGAGCGCCGCCGCACCCTGGCCACCCGCGAGGCGGCGCTGCACGCCTGTCTCGGCAAAACCCTGCCGGACTGGACGACCACCCGACCGACCGGCGGCCTGTCGCTCTGGGTCGCCCTGCCCCGGCCCTCGGTCGCCGCCCTCGTCGTCGAGGCCGGGAAACGCGGTCTGGTCATCGCGCCGGGCACCCGCTTCGGCCTCGACGGTGCCTTCGACCGTTTCGTCCGCCTGCCCTACTGCCTGCCGGAGCCGGAGCTGGAAGCGGCCGTGAACACCCTCGCCGGGGCCTGGGCCCGCGTCGGCGACCGTCCGGCCCGGCGCGCGCGCACGCCGGAACCGGAGGTCTTCTGAACTCAGGCTTCCGCCGTCTCCAGGAACGGATAGTCGGTGTAACCCCTGGCCCCGCCGCCGTAGAAGGTGGCCTTGTCGAAGTCGTTCAGCGGCGCGTTACGCTCCCAACGGGTCACGATGTCCGGGTTGGACAGCACCGGCACCCCGACGCTCACCAGATCGGCGCGCCCTTCGGCGATGGCTTTCTCGGCCAGTTCGCGGGTCAGGCCGCCGTTCAGCATGACCGGTCCGCCGAAAGCCTCGCGGATCTGTTTCGCCAGTTGCGGCGCGCCGTTCTTGATCGACATGGCCGTGCCTTCCTCGCCCTCGATCAGGTGTAGATAGGCCAGGCCGAACGGCTTCAGGACCGCTGCGGCGTGCAGGAAGATCGAGGCCGGGTCGCTGTCGATCGTGCCGTTGGCGCCGTTCGACGGCGACAGGCGGATGCCCACCCGGTCCGCGCCGATGGCGGCGACCACGGCCGTGGTGACCTCCAGCATGAAGCGCGCGCGGTTCTCGACCGAGCCGCCGTAACGATCGTCGCGCCGGTTCGCGCCGTCCTTCAGGAATTGGTCGATCAGATAGCCGTTGGCGGCGTGGATCTCGACGCCGTCGAACCCTGCCTTGATCGCATTGGTCGCGGCCTGGGCGTATTCGGCGACGATCGCCTCGATCTGCTCGATGGTCAGGGCGCGGGGCGTTTCGAAATCGACCAGGCTGAAGTCCGGCTTCATGGCCTTGCCCGCGCTGGGCGGGATCGCCGACGGCGCGAAGCCCGGCAGGCCGTCCGGCTGATAGGCGCTGACCGACACCCGGCCGACGTGCCACAGCTGGGCGACGATCTTTCCGCCCTTGGCGTGCACCGCTTCGGTGATCGGCTTCCAGCCTTCGATCTGGGCGTCGGTGAAGATGCCCGGAGTGTTCGGATAGCCCTGACCCGACCGGCTGATCTGGGTCGCTTCCGAAACGATCAGGCCGACCGAGGCGCGCTGGGCGTAGTATTCGACCGCCAGCGGATTGGCGACCTCGCCCTCGATCGCGCGGCTGCGCGTCAGGGGCGCCATGGCGATTCTGTTTTTCAGAGGGATCGCGCCGAGGTCGATGGGGTCGAAGAGGGTCGTCATGTGGAACACCTGCTGTTGCGGTGCGAAGCAGGTAGGTGCCTGTGGTGTGCGGCGCAACGGGGAACCGGGTCGCGGCGTCGGGTTTGCTAGACACGGGGTCGAAGGCTTGAGACGGTCCCGATGCGGGACGACCGGAGACGACTGACGTGGCCATGTTCGAGTTCGGCAAGGATCTGAGACGGCTGTTCGTACAGGCGCGCGAAAGCGACGACCTGGGCTGGCTGGAGCTGATCAGCGTCAATCTGCTGGCGCGCGAGGCGAAGGCGCTTACGACCGACGGCGGCCGGGTCTCCTGCGCCCATCCGTCCCAGACCTGGCGCCGCGCGTCCATCCTCTGGCGCGAACACGCCCGCCGTACCGGCCAGCCCGACAGCGTCGCCCGCGCCCTGACGACCGCCGACGACGCGCTCAAGGCCGCGAAGTCCGACGACGACCGCGCCCGCGCCCTCCTGGCCGGCGCCCAGGCCCTGATCGTGAAGTTCGACCTGTTCGGCGACCGCGACGCGGTGGTTCAGGCCGCGGAGCTGGCCCGCGAGGTCAACGCCAGACGCCTGCCGACCCTCGCCGCCTGCGCCGGGGTCCACGCCCGCATCCGCGCCCGTCAGGCCCGGATCAGTGAGAAGAAGCAGGACCGTCAGGACGCCGCCGCCCTGATGGACGCCGCCCTCCACGCCCTGACGAAGCACAATCCGGTCGAGGCCGACGACCTTCGTCTCGACAGCGCCGCCCTCGCCCTCGAAGGCGGCATCATCCAGCGCGACGCCCGCCTGCTGGATCAGGCCGGCCGCGACCTGACCGCCCTCGTCGAGGCGTCCTCGCCGGACCAGCGTCCCCTGACCCGCGCCCGCGCGCTGGCCCTCTGCGCCTCAGGCCTCTCGGCGCTCGCCGCCATGGCCAATGACGACGCAGCGATGAAGACGGGCCACGACATGTTCGCGGCCGCCGCCGACCAGTTCTACGTCGAGCACAGCCCACTGGACTGGGTCGCCATCCAGATCGCCCGCTCCATCGACCCGGCGACGCCGGTCGAGCCGATCCGTCAGGCCGTCGCCCTGACCACGGATCAGGGCACCATCCTCGGCGCCCTCGCCCTCGACCTCCTCACCACGCGCGAGGTGGCCGCCGCCGCCGAACACGGCGACCTGACCGAGCTGACCCGCATCGAGTCCCGCATCCGCCGCCGTCTGGCCGACCGCGAGGGCGCCCCCTCGGCGCTGGACTGGGCGGTCGACCAGCTGGGCATGGCGCGTCTGATGATCGCCCGCGCCGATCTGATGGGCTCCGACCCGGATCAGGCCGCCTTCGTCCTGGCCGAAGCCGCCGAGGCTGCCCGCGACCATGGCGTCCCGGTGCTGGCCGACCGGGCAAAGGGCCTCATGATGGAGCTGCCTGTCCGGGCTTAACCGCCCATGGCCACGAACGGCCCGTTCAGGAAACCTGGCTTGCCGTACGACAGCGGCTGGCCGTCGGCGCCCAGAACCCGCCCGCCGGCCGCTTCCAGCACCGCCTGCCCCGCCGCCGTGTCCCACTCGGACGTTGGACCGGTGCGCGGATAGGCATCGAACCGCCCCTCGGCGATCAGGCAGAATTTCAGCGAGGAATCCGTTCCCTGCCATTGGGTGCAGCCGTGACGCGCCGCCAGCCGGGCCGCTTCCTCATCGGTGACGCTGTGGCTCAGTAGCGCGAACCCCTCATCAGGCCGGTTGCGGACCCTGATCCACCGCCAGGCATCGCCATAGCGGCGCATCTGCGCCCCGCCGCCCGGCGCCGTGCGCCAGGTCAGGCTCGTCGCCGGCGCCGAGACCACGCCCACGACGGACCGCGTCCCCTCGATCAGGGCGATGTTGACGGTGAAGCTCTCCTTGCCCTGGACGAACCCCCTGGTCCCGTCGAGCGGGTCGATCAGCCAGAAGCGCTCGCCCACGCTGTCGGGCTTGCCCTCGGCCTCCGACTGCTCCTCGGCCACGGCCTGAACCTCTGGATAGAGCGCCGACAACCGCGACAGGATCAGGGCCTCCGCTTCGCGGTC
>CAMLNY010000249.1 GCA_946481405.1 uncultured Brevundimonas sp.
GCGGTCAGACCCGCAGCGGCAAAGGTCTGGTCCACCGTCGTGTCCCGGCGATAGGCGGAGGTGATCGCGCCCGCCGCGTTGCGGCTCTCGAAGAACTCGACGCCCGCGCCGGTGTTCTCGAAGTCGTTGCCGCGCCCTTCGAGTGTGAGCGAGGTCTTGTCGGTCAGACGGTATTCGACGCCCAGGCGGCCGTAGACGCCGTCGGAATCGAAGTCGATGTCCTGGGTCTGACGGCTGGGCAGGAAGAGGCCCGAAGAGGTGTCCAGACGGTCCCGGTCCCGGGTCACTTCCTGATGCACCGTATCATGGCGGATCCCGATATCCCCGGACAGGGTCAGGGCGCCGTCGGTGCGCGAGCCGCTGACGCCCAGGTTCCAACGCCCGTCATCGCCGACGTTGGCGCGAACCGATCCGGTAGTCACCGTGCCCGGCCGGGGCTGGTTCGGCTTGGAGATCAGGTTGATGACGCCGCCAGATCCTTCGGGGCTGTAGGCGGCGGACGGGTTCGTCATCACCTCGATGCGGGCGTAGCCGTCCGCCTGCATCTGCAGCAGGGCTTGGGCGCGGCCTTCGCCGCTCAGCACGCCGGACGGGCGGCCGTCGACCAGGATGGTGACGTTGCCGTCGCCGCGCAGGGAGACATTGCCCTGGGGGTCGACATCGACCGACGGCACGTTGCGCAGGGCGTCAGCCAGGCCGCCGGTCCGCGCCTGGAGGTCGTCGGCGAGGCTGTAGCTGACTGAGTCGATCGAGGTGCGCACATCGGTGGCGCGGGCGGTGACCGTCACCTCCTCGACGCGGGTCTCCTCGCCCTCGGCGGGGTCCTGCGGCGCGGGGGCCGGGGTCTGGGCGGAACGCGGCGCGGTCTGGGCCATGGCGGACCCGGCCGGAACCACCAGGGCGGTGGCGGCGAGAAGAAGCAGTTTGAAAGACGTCATTGTACATATCCCCGTCGGCCGGCGTCCGGCCCTGTCCTCCCCTCTCGGCCATTCGCGGATGAGCGGCATGAGGGAGTTCTGAGGAGGCGCTGAAAAGCGCCTCTTGCGAGGATCAGGAGACAGGACGCGAGCCAGTCCCCATCTGGGTAACAGTGGCGCTGGACCGCACACAGTTACATCGGCTTCATGACCTCGAAGTCATGTCGGTGACCGGATTTGGACGTTGGTCTGGTCAGCCGTACCGCGCGGCCAGCTCTTCGGCGACATCGCCGATCAGGTCGAGCGGCAGCGGGTCCTTGTGCGGGAAGGTCAGATTGCCCTTCGGCCCGCGATAGGGAGCCAGTTTCGCCAGCAGCGCCTCCGGCCCGCTCACCGGCGGATACACGCCGATGTGTTTCTTGAAGCCCGCGAAGTAGAAGAAGATGCGCTTCAGCCGGAAGGCCGGCATCTTGTAGCCGTTGCAGCGTTCGGCGCCCGAAACGCGCCGCTCCACCTCGGCCTGGATCGCCAGCAGCCGTTCCCGGACGGCGGGTTCGCATGTGGCGAAATGATCCTCGTGCATTGATCGGCTCCTTAAGCGGAAAGGAAGCTGACAGGTGTCGGCGGCGCCGACAATCAAACCCGGCCGACGCACTCGCGTAAGAAGTGTCCGCCACCATACATAAGGATTGCGTTCGTGACAGGAACACTGTTGGTTGATTTTCACCAAACGATGAACGCGCTGGATCAGCTCACGACGAGAGAAAGACAGTGCCTGGTGGGTGTGGCCCAGCACCGCCAGTCGAAGGAGATCGCGCGCGATCTCGGCATTTCTTCCAAGACCGTCGACAAGCATATCGAGACCGCCTGCAGGAAGCTGGGCGTCGCCTCGCGCCGTGACGCGGCCCTGATGCTGATCGGCTCCGGACTACGGAATGACTCCGTAGGGGAACCGTCCCGAGTAGCCGAAACCGCTGTCGCCGAGGCCTTCTCGTCCGGGAAAGGAGGCCCCGTTGACCCTCACTCTTCCGAAATGGACCTGGGACTATCTCGAGACGGTCTTCGAGGATCTGGCGCAGACGCCCGCCGAGAAAGCGGCGGTCCTGCACCTGGTCTCGGTGACCCGGGAAATGAGCCCGTATCTCTCGAAGCTCGATCTGCTGCGCGAGATTATCTGCATCGGGCTCGTACTGTTGCCCGAGCACGATCGGCCGCCGAGCGCAGCCCACCTGCGGTCGGCCAGTACCGGCGCTTCGGGCGGGACCTGCTGATCGTCATCGCTTTGGCCTGTGGCATCGCCTTCCTTCTGGCCGGGGCCATGGGGGCCCTCCTGATGATCCAGCACCTCCTGCAGACCACCGGCGCGCCCCAGCGGATTCGCTGACCTGAGTTCCTTTGAAAATCCACGCCCACCACAACCCCCGCCTCGCGGGAGAAGGATCCCCCATGCAACGTCGCCAATACGGACAGAAGCTGGCCACCGCCCTGTTCGAAACCGAAGACGCGATCGACGCCGCCCTGGAAAAGGCTGCGCACCTGATCGCCGCCATGTCCTCCGTCCGTCGCGAGAACGGTCTGTCCGCCGTGCTCGGCAGCGACGCCATGACCGGCGTGACCGGTTCGGTCCGCGCCCTCGGCGAAGCCCGCGACCGGATCGTCGCCGCCCACCATGCGCTGCAGTCCGCCGCGCCGCGGGTCGGACTGGGCAATGTCGTCATGCAGGGCACCGGCACCGGCAAGGAAGATGAAGTCATTCCGCGTCCGACCGGTCTCAAGGTCGTCGCCTGATGCTATAGCTCGCGGCGCGCCGTCCGGGCGCGTCGCGAGCGTCGGAATGTTCAACGACAATGTCCTGTTCCTGGCCACCACGGCCCAGATCGGCGGCGTCATCCTGAACATTGTCGTGTGCGGGGTCGCCATCTGGAAGGGCGCCTGGACCGAGAGGGTCGCGGCCATTTCGATCGTGATCTGCTCCATCCTGTCGCCGCTGGTCCAGAACTGGACCGACTGGACGTCGCCCCAGTGGAACATCCTGATCGTTGACGCGGCGAATCTGGGCATCTTCCTCTGGCTTCTGTTCCGGACTCACCGGACCTGGCTGCTTTTCGGATGCGCGTTCCAGTTGCTGGCGGTGTTGAGCCACCTGGGCATGCTGATCGACCCCAGCATTGTGTCCCGTGCCTACATCTCGTCCCTCTACGTGATGTTCTACGGTTTGATGGGCGCGCTGAGCTTCGGCATCTGGGAGGGCCGTTCGCGCGAGAGGCGAGACCGATTTGCCTCGGCCGATGGGAATGTTCTAGCGTCGCCGCATGACCACCCCGACGCCTAACCCGATCGATATCGCCGTCGGCCAACGCATCCGCGCCGTGCGCGAACTGCGCGGCCTCACCCAGACCGACCTGGCCAAGGCCACCGGTGTGACCTTCCAGCAGATCCAGAAGTATGAGCGCGGCGCAAATCGCGTTTCGGCTTCGCGGCTTATGCTGATTTCCCACGCGCTGGGCCAACCGGTCAGCGCCTTCTTCGACGCCGTCGAACCGGACGCCGCCGACGGTCTGGACCTGTTCGCCGTCAGCGGATCCAAGGCCCTGCTCGAGGCCTATGGCCGTATCGAAACGCCGGATCAGCGCCGAATCGTCGTCGCGCTGGCGCGTTCGCTGGCCGCCGGCGAACCCTCCACCTGACCCTTCCAGCTATCGCCTTCAGCCAGGCGCGGGTGATCGAAGTCATCGGCCGGGTCGCGGGTCATGCCGATGCGCTCCATGACGCGGCGCGAGCGCAGGTTAGCCGGCACAGTGA
>CAMLNY010000250.1 GCA_946481405.1 uncultured Brevundimonas sp.
CGGCTTCGGCGTGGTCGGCTATGGCCAGTCGGACTTCGACGAGCGGATGGGGGCTCTGGTGCAAGCGCAGGGGCGGACGATCCAGCCGGACGGCAACCCGGCCTCGGGCACATATTTCCGCTCGGACCACTTCCCGCTGGCCAAGCGCGGTGTGCCCATGGCCTACGCCAAGTCCAGCGGCGTCTTCGTCGACGAGCCGATCGCCGAGCGCGAGACTGCCCGCAGCGAATACGGCGCGCGCCGTTATCACCAGGCCGACGACGAATGGTCGGCCGACTGGGACTATGCCGGCCAGATCCAGGACCTGCAGGTGTACTGGGGGCTGGGGAACGCCCTGGCCAACAGCCGCGACTGGCCGCAGTGGAAGGAAGGGTCCGAGTTCGGCCCGGCCCGGGCCGCGAGCGCGTCTGAAAGGGACTGAGCCCGCCACGGCGTTCATGACGAATCCGTAATGAGCCTCCTCGCCCGGCCGGCCCTAAGGTCCGCGCCGAATTGGCGAGGAGAGCCCTGATGTTGCGTGGATTGTTCGGCGGCGCGGCCGCGATGGCCCTGGTGCTGGCGGCGGGTCTGGCCCAAGCGCAGGACTTCTCGACGGAGCGGATTTCGAACGACATTCGCCACATCTCGTCCGACGACTTCCAGGGCCGCTATCCGGGCACGGAAGGCGAGCGCATGACCCTGGCCTGGCTGCAGGCCCAGTACGAGGAAATGGGTCTGGAGCCCGGCGGTCCGAACGGCCAGTGGCTGCAGGACGTCGTGCTGAAGCGCTACACCCCGGTCGAGGGAGGCTCCTCGGCCAGCTGGACCGGCCCGGACGGCACGGCTCATCCGATGACCATCGGGACCGATATTCTGGTCCGCGCCTCGACCAACGACGGCAAGGCCGCCATCGAGAACGCCGGTCTGGTCTTCGCCGGCTACGGCATCCACGCGCCCGAGCGCGGCTGGGACGACTGGGGCGACATCGACGTACGCGGCAAGGTCGTCATCGTCCTGCAGGGCGAGCCGACCGACGCGGCCGTGACCGAGCGCTTCAACGGCGCCTATCCGACGGCCTATTCCAATGCCTGGTACAAGCAGGACGAAGCTTTCCGGCGCGGCGCCGTGGGCGTCATCACCCTGATCACTGATCCCAACGCCTGGGCCGGCAACGTCCGCTTCGGCGGCCGTCAGCGCACCCTGACGCCGGGCGCCGCGGATCTGGAGTTCACCGCCGTGCTGAACCACGACGCGGGCCTGCAATGGGCCCAGGCGGCCGGCATCGATCCGCGCTCGCTGGCCAACACGGCGTCGGGGTCGTTCAAGGCGGTCGAACTGACGGGCGTGCATCTGTCGGTTTCGGCCGAAGAGACCATCGACACCCTGACGACCCATAACCTGTTGGCCAAGATCCCGGGCACGACCCATCCGGACCAGACCATCATCTATTCGGCCCACTGGGATCACGTCGGCGTCGGCGCCGACCACGTCAGCGCGGTCTCTACGACCGAGGACAACATCTACAACGGCGCCTGGGACAACGCGTCGGGCACGGCCGGCATCGTCGAGATGGCGCGCCAGATCAAGGCCGCCCCGCGTCCGGAACGCACCATCGTCTTCGCCCATATGGCGGCCGAGGAAATGGGCCTGCTCGGCTCCTATGGATACGCCGCCAACCCGGTCTATCCGCTGGAAACAACCGTCGCCGACATCAACATCGACATGCTGCCGCTGTCCGGCCCGACCCGCGACGTGGCCATCTTCGGCAAGGGCCAGAACACGCTCGAGGACGATCTGGCGGTGCTGGCGGCGGCCGAGGGGCGCGTCATCACCGACGACCGCCAGCCGGAGCAGGGCTTCTACACCCGCTCGGACCACTTCCCGTTCGTCCGAATGGGCGTGCCGGCCTTGATGACCTGGCACGGCGTGGACTGGGACGAGGGCGGCGTGGCGGCAGGGCAAGCGGCCTGGGACGCCAAGTTCGGCGCGGATTACCACAAGCCTTCGGACGAATGGTCGGCGGACTGGGACCTGCGTTCGGCGGTCGAGAACCTGACCCTGCTCTATCGTCTGGGCCTGCAACTGGCCAACAGCGACGAATGGCCGACGTGGAAGCCGATCTCGGAGTTCGGCGCCCGTCGGGCCGAGAGCGATGCGGCGCGTCAGTAGGCGCACGGGCAACCGGATAAAAGAAGGGCGGCGGTCGCATCGACCGCCGCCCTTTTCAGTCTGACGCCGACCCTGTGGGGAAGTCAGGGCGCGGTCGCATCTTCGGAAATAGTCTGGCGGCCTCGGCGATGGCCGCCTCGGTCGTCTTCAGGCCGTCGACGATCCGCTGGGCCCATGCCCATCGCCGCCGGGCCGGTCGTCGAGCAGGACGCCGCCCGCCAGCAGATCTCGTCCTGAAGGCGCCGGCCGGGATGAACCGCGAAGATATACGCGGCGTTAGGGTCACATGCGTTTGTCCCTTTCGTACCTCGGTCTTCCTGGCCTCCTCCTGTGCCTGACGGCCTGCGGTAATCAGGGGCCTGTAAACCCGCCGACCGAGCCGGCCGCCCCGGTACAGGTCGACGATCCGGCCGTTCCACCCGCCAAGGGCCAGACCTCCATGCTGCCGGGCCGGGGCCCCACCAGCTTCGTCGGACGCTGGGCGGCAGACGTTAGCTGGTGCGCCGCGCCGCAAGGCGAGCGGCGGCCGATCGAGATCACCTCGACCCGCTTCGAAGGCTATGAAAACTCGTGCGAAATCGCGGCGGTGGACGAAGTCGCCGACGGCTATGTCGCGACCTTGGCCTGCGTCTCCGAGGGGACGGCCCGCTCAGAGCGCGTGCGATTCCAGGTGACAGACGACGTCATGCGTCTGAGCTGGCTGGACCGTGCCGGAGGCCCGGTGACCCTGCGCAAATGCACCACCTTGGAGGACACGGCGACGAAGCCGCCGACCGCCCCCTAGACGTTGGTGCCAGAGCCCCAGATGGGGCGGCCGCCCTTGTAGATCACCATATTGCCGTCGTCCTGCAGATGGAGTTCGGCGCCGGGCGCGCCGGTGACTCCGACGGCCCACAGGCGGCGGCTTTCCTGGCCCAGGAGGGAGATGGTTCCGCGGCCGTCGACGATGAATTTTGTCGCGCGCTGCGTCACCGGCGGCTTCCAGACCGGCGCGTCGTCGACGGAGAGCAGCAACTGTCCGGTGCGATCCAGCGTCAGCACCGTGCGCCCTTCGCGGGACCGCCAGCTTTGGCCCGGCAGAAGGGTGGCGCCGTTGGCGAAAGGCCCTCGTCTGGGCGCACTGACGGGCGCGGCCGATCCATTGCCTGCGAACAGGTTCTTGAAGTCCATCGGCGTCCCTCCATCCCAGCCGTCCGAGGCCAAGTGACCAAAAAGGTTGGGATTTTCAATCGATGAAATCTGATAGGGTCTGACGTCGGTGGGCTTGGCCCGTGACCCGAGCGCCTCTTTGGAGCGTCCGGGCTTGATACGCGGAAGAACCCGGTCGCCTAGTGCGGGGCCGCTGCAAAAATCAATAACGACGTTTGCTTTCCGCGTGCCGACAATCGCCGCTCAGCGGCGCCTGGGATCGCTCGGATCGACGGGGCAGACCCGTCGCGAGCCCGTCTGGCGGAAAGGCGCACGCCGCAGCCTGGATCCGTGGTCGGCCGGAACCGGCTGCGACCTGGGCTGTGAGACGCCTAGAAGGGTCCGTGTTGGGGTCCGTCACACGACGGACCCCAAG
>CAMLNY010000251.1 GCA_946481405.1 uncultured Brevundimonas sp.
ACGGCGGCGGCTCGCCCGGCGGCAACTCCTTCACCGTTCTGATCCCGGGGCGGAAGGCGGGGGTGTCGGTGTTCTCGAACGCCGAGGAGAACTTCCTGCTGCGGACCCTGAGGAGCGGTCTGGTGGACATCCTGATGGGCAAGGCCGGGTTCGACTGGATCGCGGATTCGAAGAGGCTGGAGGCCGAGGGGATCGCGGACTCGCTGAAGGCCGCCGCCGAGATCGACGCGAAACAGGCCGCCGGCGCTCCCCCGTCCGTGCCGCTCTCGGCCTTTGTCGGGACCTGGCGCGACCCCTGGTACGGCGACATCACCATCGAGGCGCGCGACGTGACCCTGTGGCTCAGCTTCACCCACAATCCCGCCCTGCAGGGGCCGTTGGAGCCCTATGACGGCGACACCCTGCGCACCCGTTTCCCGGACAGGCGGGAGGAGGACGCCTTCGTCACCTTCGAGATGGAGAACGGCCGCCCGGTGCGTGCGCGGGTCAAGGGCGTCAGCCCCGACATCGACTTCAGCTACGACTATCAGGACCTGAGGCTGACGAAGGTCTAGGTCGCCTTTCTCCCTCCCCCTGCGGGGGAGGGAGAGGCGCTGCCTGCCGCCTCGGATCCAGCAGCACGCCCGACACCGTCGCAGCCAGAATGCGCGCCGCGAACGGCAGGCGCGCCAGCTTGCCCAGCACATGGTCGCGGACCCAGGGCAGGGCCTGGCCGTCTGCTTGGTAGAAGGGGGTGAAGCCCATCGACAGGGCCTGATAGAAACGCACGTGCCAACGCCGTATGCGGGCGTAGGCCGATAGCGCCTCGTCGAGCTCGACGTGGGTCGCCAGGGCCTCGGCCAGGGTCAGGGCGTCGAGCAGACCCATGTTCACCCCCTGGCCGAGCTGGGGACTGGTCGAATGGGCGGCGTCTCCGACGACGGCCAGACGATCGGCGACAGGTAGCGGCAGGGTATGATGGCCATACTTCGCCAGCGTCAGCGCCTCGGGATCGGGAATGGTCTCCAGCAGGCCGGCGACCTCGGGCCAGAGGCCGCTCACTTCGGCTTTCCAACGCTCCATTCCGGCCCGCAGCCAGTTGTCATGATCCCGGGGCTTCAGGCTCCAGAAGAAGGTGGCCAGACGGTCGGGGCTGCCGGGCCGGGCGCCGACGGGCAGGACGCCGATCATGCGTGAGGCGCCGCGATAGACCTGTTCCAGCGCCCCCTCGTCGAACGGTGCGCCCGGCCAGGGGACGGTGGCCCACAACGCGCCCCATGCCAGCTCGTGGCGGCGGCCGTTCTGTCGGGCCAGCAGGTCGCGCGCGATCGGCGACCGGGCCCCCGCGGCGTCGACGATCAGGTCGAAGGCGGGACCGGTCGCGCCCCTGGCGTCGATCAGGCGACCATCGGAGGCCGAAGCGATCTCGCGCGAGGTCTCGAAGGCGATGCCCTCGTCCAGACAGGCCTCGTACAGGACCTGAAAGATGGCGGCGCGGTGCACGCCCAGCGCATTGACGCCGTCCGGGCGCGGCGACTTCAGGTCCGAGTATTTGACGTCCAGCACGATGCGCCGCCGCCGCGCCTCGCGTCCGAACAGATGGTTCAGCGGCTGGCCCAGCGCCTTGACCCGGTCGGTCAAGCCGAGCCGGTCGAGAACATGCAGGCCGGTCGGCTGTAGCATGAAGCCGGCGCCGATCGGGCGCGGCGCGTCGAACCGTTCGTGCACCACCACCCGCCGGCCTTGACGGACCAGCAGGAGGGCCAGGGCGAGACCCGTGGGGCCCGCGCCGACGATGGCGACTGATTGCGGCAAATCAGGCCGGGACCAGTTCGATCAGGTCGAGGTTTGACTCGTTCTGGGGCCAGGGCAGGACCAGCCGCCAGCGCGCGTTACCGATCCGCTCCAGAACCGCGACCAGATCGCGATCAGGCCGCTGGCCATAGGAGTTGGCGGGCGGCTCTGCGGCCAGGGCCATCGACCCCAGCATGACCATGTGCCGGTTGTCCTCCGGGAACAGCAGGCCCGACGGACGCTGGGAACCCGTCAGCTTGGAGAATTTCAGCCCGCGCGGCGTCTGCTCGATGCGGCAGTCGAACCAGCCGTAGACCACATAGCCGAGACCGGTCTCACCGCCTTGCGAGCCGAGTTTGACGGTGCGGCAGCGATATTCGCCGGGCGGCGGCGCCGGATTGTTGCGGGCCGCGTCCTGTTCGATCAGGTCGCCGACGGCGCGCAGATCGCCCGAACCGGCCTGACGCCGGGACTGCTCCAGCGCCAGACGCCAGGCGGCGTCGCGACGGGCGTAACGGTCGCGGTCCGTCGCGGTGACGATGCTGCGCCAGTCGCGCAGCACGGTCCCGCCGGGCCCCGACGGCGGCGGCGGGGGAGGCGGGGGCGTGCTCGCGCACGCGGCCAGAAGGAGGGCGGTCGTCAGGGCGAGGATGCGCATGGCCGCAAAGGGGCCTACCCCTCGCCCCCCGTCAAGCTAGACGATCATGACCGTGCCGAGCAGCAGGCGGGCGCCGCGCTGGCCGAGGATGATGTTGGTCGCCGACTGCAGCTGGGCGGCCAGCCGTTCGATGTTCGGCACCCCGCCGGGCAGCAGGGTGTTGGCCTCGCGCTGGACCAGGATGTTGAACACGGCCCGCATGCGCGGCTGCGACTGCTCGGCGCGCAGCTTCAGGGCGGCAGTCGGGGCGTCGACCCCGGTCTCGACTGTCATGACGCCGCGACGGCCGTCCGAACGCATGGTGGTCGCCGGCCGTACCGCCTCCTCCGCCGCCCGAGGCGAAGGCGGGGGTGGCGGCGAGCGCGAGCGGGGCGACGAGAAGGGCGCGACGTTTCATGCCGCCCTTGTGGCACAGGGGCGCTTAAGGGCGGGTTACGCCGCCGCCTCGACCGTCGCGGGCTCCATGGGGCGCAGGTCCAGCAGGGCGAACAGCCGGGCGTCCTCGTCCTGTTCCGGGTTCGGCGTGGTCAGCAACTTTCCGCCGACAAAGATGGAGTTGGCGCCGGCGAGGAAGCACAGGGCCTGCATCTCCGGGCTCATCGTCTCTCGCCCGGCCGACAGGCGGACCATGGCCTTCGGGCAGACGATCCGGGCCACGGCGACCGTGCGGACGAACTCGATCGGATCGATCTCGCCGGTCTGCAGGACACGTTCACCCAGCGGCGTGCCGGTGACGGGCACCAGCGCGTTGACCGGCAGGCTGTCGGGATGGACCGGCAGGGTCGCCAGCGCATGCAGCAGGCCGGCCCGGTCCCGACGGGCCTCGCCCATGCCGACGATGCCGCCGCAGCAGGTCGACATCCCGGCGTCGCGGACATGGCTCAGCGTGTCGAGACGGTCCTGATACGTCCGGGTCGTGACGACCTCGGCGTAGTAGTCCGGCCCGGTATCGAGGTTGTGGTTGTAGTAGTCGAGGCCGGCGGCCTTCAGCTGCTTCGCCTGATCGGCCGTCAGCATGCCCAGCGTCGCACAGGTCTCCAGACCCAGCGCCTTCACGCCCGAGATCATCGCCGCCAGCTTGGGCGTGTCGCGATCTTTCAGCTCGCGCCAGGCCGCGCCCATGCAAAAGCGGGACGCCCCGCCCGCCTTGGCCGCCATGGCCTCGGCAAGGACGGCGGTCGTGTCCATCAGTTTCTCGGCCTTGAGCCCGGTGTCGAAGGCCGCCGATTGGGAGCAGTAGCCGCAGTTCTCGGCGCAGCCGCCGGTCTTGATC
>CAMLNY010000252.1 GCA_946481405.1 uncultured Brevundimonas sp.
GAACCGCGAACAGGCGTGGAAGATGCTGAGAGCGCGTCTGTACGAGCTGGAACTGCAGAAGCGCGAGGCGGCGGCCCAGGCCCTGGCGGACGCCAAGACCGACATCGGCTGGGGCCATCAGATCCGAAGCTACGTCCTGCAGCCGTATCAGATGGTCAAGGACCTGCGGACCGAGGTCGAGACTTCGGACACGCAAGGGGTTCTGGACGGGGACCTCGACCAGTTCATGGGGGCGGCGCTGGCGGCCCGCGTGGGCGAGACGCGCGGCTCCACCGTCGACTGATCGGACAGCTCGGTCGCTGCAGCGGCCGGGCTTGTCACGAGTCGAGATCGCGATAGTCTTTGCCGAACGGCGAACGATGAGACCTCGCCGGCGCGGGGGCGCGACTGGATGTCGAGTGAGGGGGAGGGCCGTGCGCCGGCGCACGGCGGGATGGCCGAGGCCGTTCGCAACCGGCTGGTTCTGTACGTCCATGGCTTCGATCCGCGCGGCCCCGGCGTGGTTCATGCCCTGCAGCGCGAGGATGCGGAGCGCGAGAGCGCACGGCCGGATCGCGAAATCGTCGTCGGTCCGCGTCGCAGGCAACCGTCGGCCAGCGGCTGGTCGATAGAGGCCGTCTGGGCGGAGGGCTCGGTCAGCAACTGCTTCGTCGCCCTGCGCTGGGACGACATCGTGCGCGCGCGCTGGGACCGGTCGCTGGCCGGGCAGGCGACGGGGCTGGCGCGCTGGGTCGGCCGCTATGTGCGCACCGGGGCGATGGTCCGGCTGGTCCGGGCCTCGCGGACGATGATGGTGGGCGTGCTGGTGCTGCCGCTTGCGGTCGTCGCCTTCTGTCTGGCGGCCGCGCTCGTCATCGCCTCGCTGGCGGTCGGGCTGGGGGTGGTGTTCTCGGCGGCGGGGCTGCCCGCCCTGTGGGGCGGCGTGGCGTTGCTGCTCGTCCTTGTCTTGCCCCGCCTGTGGCGAGAGATCGACCAGAGGGTGAACCTGTGCTGGCTGGGGCGCGGGCATCTGCACATGGTCGAATTGGCCAACGGGGCCATCGAGGGCCTGGACGCGCGGATCGACCGGTTCGCGGACCGGCTGCTGGAGGAGGTTCAGGGCGGGGTCTGGGACGAGGTGATCGTCATGGGCCACAGTTCGGGATCCATCCATGCGGCGGACATGGTGGGGCGGGCGCTGGTCAGGCGTCCGGATCTGGGCGCGACCGGGACGCGGGTCGGTCTGATCACGCTCGGTCACTGTATGCCGGGATATTCGATGGCGGGGCCGGGGCCGGGCTATCGCAAGGCTCTGGCCGCCCTGGCGGAGACGCGACGAATCCGCTGGCTGGACATCACGGCGGCGGCCGACCCGGGGGCGGGCGGGGCCTGGTCTCCTCTGCGCCATTCGGCCCATGACGCCGATCCGGACCGGGTCGAAAGGCGGTCGCCGAAATTCCACCGTGCCCTGTCGCCCGAGGCCTTCCGCGCCCTGAAGCGCGACCCGATGGCCTATCATTTCCAGTACATGCGCTCGAGCGACGATCCGGGCGTCTATGACTGGTACCGACTGGCCTTCGGTCCGGAGGCTTTTGCCCGATGAGCGGCTTCATTCCTCCCAAGCCGGCAGCCCTGTCGGAGAAGCCGAGCCTGTGGGCGCGGACGCGGGCCAGCGTCTATTCCAGCCTCTCCCTGTTCCAGACCGGCAGCTACGACGGGACGGAGGTCAGCCGCTTCTCGATCCCGACCTGGCCCCGGATGAAGCGGCGCTGGCTGTATACCGTCCGCGACCCGGCCCAGATCCGCGAGATGCTGGTCGTCCGGCCGCACGACTTCCCCAAGAGCGTCATGATGGGGCGGATGCTGCAGAGCCTGACGGGCGAGAGCATCTTCACCAGCAACGGCGACCTGTGGCGGCGTCAGAGGACGCTGCTGGATCCGGCGCTGGAGCAGGCGCGCATCCGCGAGAGCTTCGACAGCATGATGCGGGCGGCGGACGACGCCCTGGTCGATCTGGATCGTCGTGCGGCCGGGGACGGGGTGGTCGTGATCGACGACGCCATGACCCATTTCACGGCCGATGTGATCTTCCGCACCATCTTCTCGGAGCCGATCGACGTGCGGTCGGGGCGCAAGGCGTTCTCGGCCTTCCGGACCTTCCAGAAACTGGCCTATGCGCACGGGATGGTGCGGCTGAGCGGCCTGCCGACGGCGGTCTTCCCCGGCTCGCTGCCGGCTATGTTCGCGGCCTGGAGAATCCGCCGGGTGATGTGGGCGCCGCTGAAGCGCCGTCTGGCGCGGCACAAGGCGGGGGCCGAACCGCAGAAGGACATTCTCGGCACGCTTCTGGCCACCGGGGCCGGGGTGAAGGGCGGCTGCTTCAGTCCGCGCGAACTGCTGGACCAGATCTGCATGATCTTCCTCGCTGGCCACGAGACCTCGGCCAGCGCGATCGCCTGGGCCCTCTATCTGCTGGCTAACAGTCCGGAGGATCAGGAGCGGGTGCGGCGGGAAGTCGAGGCGGCCGTGGGCGACGGGCCGCTGGAGTTTTCCCATCTCCGCCAGCTCGACTTCACCCGCGACGTGTTCCGCGAGGCGATGCGGCTTTATCCGCCCGTGGCCTTCGTGGCGCGTGACGCGACCCAGCCGGAATGTCTGGGGCGGCGTCAGGCGGCGCCGGGCAGCGTGATCTTCATGGCGCCCTGGCTGCTGCACCGGAACACCACCCTGTGGGACCGGCCGGACGAATTCTGTCCCGCGCGATTCGGGACGGAGGAAGGGCGGGCGTCCGCCAAGACCGCCTTCATGCCGTTCAGTATGGGCGCGCGGGTCTGTCCGGGGGCGGCCTTCGCCCTGCAGGAAGGGGTGATGATGCTGGCCCTGGCCGTGCGGCGGTTCGCGCTGGAGGCCGCGACCACGCGGCCAGATCCGGAACCCTACGCCAAGATGACGCTGAACTCGGCCAACGGGATTCACATCGTGATGCGCCGTCGCACGAACGAAAACGGGGCGGCCTGACGACCGCCCCGTTTCCCGGGACTTGAGATGAAGTCCGACCCTAGACCGTCTTCAGATCGATGATCTGCGGCTTGTCCTCGGCGGGGGGCGCGGCCATGACCGGGGCGGCCGGGGCCTCGAACTCCGGCGGCGTCGGAGCGGCGGGGCGCGGCGCCGGGGCGACCGGCGCCGGGGCTTCGCGGCGGCTCTGCAGCACGCGGCCCTGGAAATAGGCGCCGATGTCGATCGACAACTGTTCGGCGGTGATGTCGCCGTCGACATAGGCGGTCGAGACCAGCTTGACCTGCTTGCCGTTGACGGCGCCGACGATGCGGCCGCGAACCTCGAGATAGTCGGCGGCGACGTTACCCTCGATGGCGCCGGTCTCGCCGACGATCAGACGGCCGACGCGGACGTCGCCCTTGATCGCGCCGTCGACCTGCAGGTCGCCTGCGCCCGAGACATTGCCTTCGAACTGCAGGTCCGACGACAGGGTCGACAGGCCGCGCGAGGACTGGATCGGCGAGGGCGCCGGGGCCGGAGCGGCCGCGCGGTTCATGCCCGGCGAGGGCAGATCCGGCAGCGGCGGGATCGGCGGCGCGTTCGACGGACGGTCGGGCGTGGCCGGGGCGGGGGATTTGGTCTTATTGAACAAGCTGATCTCCTGCTCTCATGAAGCGGGCGGGGTTCTGGGGGCGGCCGTCCATCCA
>CAMLNY010000253.1 GCA_946481405.1 uncultured Brevundimonas sp.
TGTTGTCGCCGGAGATGCCGGTGGCGAAGCTGTCCTCGTCCTGGTCGAGCGGCCGACCGAGTTCCGCGACCTGAGAGACCGGTTCTGTCCCGCTCTCGTTCGAGACCCCGCGCGGCCCAGCTGATGACCCCGTCCGATCACCCGACCGCCGGCCGCTTCGAGGACCGCGACCACATCCTGCCCGTGCGGGTCTATTACGAAGACACCGACTTCACCGGGGTCGTCTATCACGCGAACTATGTCCGCTACTTCGAGCGGGGGCGGTCGGACTTCCTGCGGCTGGCGGGCATCGGCCATGCGGAGCTGCTGGAGATCGATCCGCCACTGGCCTTCGTGGTGGCGGAGATGAAGCTGAACTTCGTGCGTCCGGCGCGGATCGACGACGCCCTCGTCGTGCGGACCACCTATGACGCGGTGAAGGGGGTGCGGCTGCTGATTTCCCAGACGATCGAGCGGAACGGGGAGGTGCTGTGCCGGGCGGATGTGACGGCCGTCTGCATCCATCTGGACGGACGGCCCCGGCGGCCGACGAAGGCGCTGGTGGACGCGGTGTCGCCCTGGCTGATCCCGGCCTGACGTTTTCGTAACTTGTTGCACAGGCGGGCGTCGCTAGACTCGCCGCCGTCAGGACCGGACAGCTCCCGCGTAAACCTTTCCGCCTTACAACCGCCACGCCGCGTGGCTCGATAGACCTCGCCTCGCCCGCCCACAGGACTTGCCCATGACCGTCGCCGCCGAAGCTTCCATGATGAATCCGGTGACCCTGTTCATGACCGCTGACTGGGTGGTGAAGGGGGTCATGGTCGGTCTGGCGCTGGCCTCGCTGTGGTCGTGGACGATCATCATCGACAAGGCCTTCCGCTTCACCGCCCTGAACCGCCAGGCCGACGCCTTCGAAAAGGCGATCGGTTCCGGGCGGTCGCTGGAGGATGTGGCGGCGCAAGCCGGGCCCGAGCCGACCCACGCCCTGCCGCGCATGCTGGTCATCGCCCTGTCGGACTGGCGTGAGACGCGTCGCAAGGGGCCTCTGTCGGACACCGAAGGCAATCTTCTGATCTCGCGCATCGACCGCAGCCTCGATTCCCTGATCGCTCGCGAAGGCCAGCGGATCGAGGAAGGGCTCGGCGTGCTGTCGGTGGTGGCGACGGCGTCACCCTTCATCGGCCTGTTCGGCACGGTCTGGGGCATCATGAACGCCTTCGGCCGGATCGCGGCGGCGGGGAACACCAATCTGACGACCGTGGCGCCCGCCATCGCCGAAGCCCTGTTCGCCACGGCCATCGGTCTGGCGGCGGCCATCCCGGCCTATATCGCCTACAACAAGTTCTCGATCGACGCGGGCAAGTTCACCGGCCGTCTGGAGAGCTTCGCCGACGACCTGCAGGCGGCCGTGGCGCGCCGTCTGGGCGGGGGTTCGGCCGCCGTGCCGCCGCCCCCTCCGAGGCCACGTTCGGGGCCGACGCCGGCCCCGCAAACGGCCGCTGAGCGAGATCAACGTCACGCCGCTGGTCGACGTGATGCTGGTGCTGCTGATCATCTTCATGATCTCGGCGCCGCTGCTGACGGTCGGCGTGCCGGTCGAACTGCCCAAGACCGAGGCCAGCGCGGTTGAGACCGAGAAGCCGCCGGTGACCGTTTCGATCGACCGCGAGGGCGACATCTTCGTCCAGCGCGACGAGACGGCGTATGACGCCCTGACGGACCGCGTCGCCGAGGCGGCCGAGGGAACGGACCGCGAGGATCTGTCGATCTTCGTCCGCGCCGACGGACGCGCGCCCTATCAGGCCGTGGCCCGGGTGATGGCGCGACTGTCGGCCGCCGGTTTCACAAAGCTGAACCTGATCACCGACACGGCCGCGGAACCGGAGGCCTGAGACCCGTGGCCTCGCGTCCGTCACCGGCGATCCTCGGCGCGATCCTGCTGCATGCGGGCGTCGCGGCGATGTTCTTCGTCCGGTGGCCTGAGAGCGAGGCCGAGATCCTGCCGACCGTGTCGTCGGTGCCGGTGTCGATCATCTCCGACGTGCCGGTCGAGGCGGCGGCGCCGGACAATCCGTCCGAGGAACTGATCACCGAGGAGGCTGCGACGGCCCCGGTCGAGACCCCGCCCGAGCCGGTTCCGCCGGCGCCCACGCCGCCCGCTCCGACGCCGAGGCCCACGCCCACCCCGACGCCGCGCCCGACCCCGCCGCGGCCGACGCCGCCCCGGCCGACGCCGCCGCGCCCGACTCCCCCGAGGCCCTCGCCGCCCCAGCCGCAGCCGTCGCTGGATCTGGACGCCCTGGCCGGACCGCGCCGTCCGGCCCCGACGCCGGGCCCGCGCGCGCCGACGGGCCAACAGGGCCGGGGGCAGCAGGCCCAGGCCACGGGTCCGCAACTGACCGCCATCTTCAACCAGGTCTATCCGAACTGGACCCTGCCCTGCGACATTCCGGGGGCGAACCAGCTGCGGATCGAGATGGACCTGACGCTGTCGCCGGATGGACGGATCACGGCGGGGCCGACGCTGCGCAATCCGCGTTCCGACGCCGTCTATCGCGCCGCCGCCGACGGCGCCCTGAGAGCCATCCGCCAGACGGCCCCGTTCGACGTGCCGGAGAACTTCCCGGGCGGCGCCTATCGGCCGGTCTTCGTCACCGAACGCGCCTGCCGGAACCGGTGAGGCCGGTCCTGACTTTCCCTGACGGCCTGCCCGGCAAAGGTTGCCGTCCCGAAAGTCGCCCCATTCCGTCGCAAGCTGGCGTTTGTCACACGGTCTGGCGATAAGGATCGGGACATCTCGCTGCGCCTTGAGGAGACATCGATGCGTCTGAACCTGCTTCTGAGCACCGTCGCGGCCATCGGCATCGCCGCGACCTCGTTCGCGCAGGCGCAATCGACCCGCGACCTGAACGGCCCGTCGCGCCAGCAGACCCAGGCCACTCCGGCCCAGACCGGCGAGCCGATCGAGGTCGAGATCGATCAGGGCGTGCTGCGTCCGTTCCAGATCGCCGTCGTGCCCTTCAGCGGCGAGAACGGAACGTCGATCGCCGAGGTGCTGCAGGGCGACCTGCGTCGCTCGGGGTTCTTCGAGCCGATCAATCCGGCCAGTTTCATCGAGACCGGCCTGACGCTGGCCAATGCCCCGAACTTCCCGCAGTGGACCCAGATCGGCGCGCAGGCGGTGCTCTACGGCTCGGTCACGCCGCGCCCGGACAACCGCAACGACTACGGCTTCCGCCTGTACGATCCGTACCGCCAGTGCCAGCTGGTCAGCTACAACTTCACCGCCACGCGTGAGCAGTGGCGCCGGATCGCCCACAAGATCGCCGACGTCGTCTATGCCCGGATGACCGGCGAGACCGGTATCTTCGACACCCGCATCATCTATGTCGCCGAGAGCGGGACCGAGCTGAACCGCCTGAGCCGCCTCGCGATCGTGGACCAGGACGGCTACAACCCCGTCTTCCTGACCGACGGCAGTGAGATCATCCTGACGCCCCGCTTCTCGTCCAACCCGGACGAGATCACCTATATGGCGCTGGGCGAGGACTACAGCCGCATCTACCTCTACAACCTGACCACGGGCCGTCGCGAAAGCCTCGGCGAATTCGACGGTCAGGCGCTGGCGCCCCGCTATTCGCCGGACGGGACCAAGGTCGCCTTCTCGATCATCCGGGGCGGCAACACCGACGTCTATGT
>CAMLNY010000254.1 GCA_946481405.1 uncultured Brevundimonas sp.
TACAGTGGCGATAGGTGCGCGCGGCGTAGGAGGCGTGCCAGTTCCGGCCCTCCTGCAGCATGACGTGGCATTCGCGACAGCGGTGCATTCAGGCGTGAACGCTCAGCCGCCGAATCCGCCGCCGTCGAGGAAGGCCTGTTCCTCGGCCGTGGTCTCGCGGCCCAACGCCCGGTTCCGGTGCGGGAAGCGGCCGAAGCGGATGATGATGTCGCGATGCACGTGAGCGTATTTCAGCACTTCGGGCATGTCGGCCGACAGGCGCACGCCCTCGTCCTGATCGGCCAGAGCCTCCGAATGCTCGAACGGGGTGACGAAGAACTGACGCAGGTCTTCCTCCACCGTCTGCGGCCAGCCCCGCGCCCAGGCGTCTTTTGCATATATCAGGCCCAGCCCGTCCGTGGCGAACTGGTGCGCCGTGCCGCGGAAGCTGTTGCGGGGGTACTGGTCCAGCAGGATCATCAGGGCCAGCGCCCCCTCCGCCGTCTCCATCCAGTCGGCCAGTTCGCCCCGCGCGGCCGCCCAGTGCAGGGCCCGGCCCGCGTCGCGGAACTCGCGATCGAAGGCCTCGTCCTTGGCGTACCACTTCCGGGGCCCGGCCTCTTTCCAGAAGGCGACGACGGAGGAAGCGGTTATGAGGACGGTCATGACCCAGTCTCTACCCGCACCCCTGCCTGTTTTCCACGACCGCGACTGCGACCTGTCGATCATCCGCGGCAAGCGGGTGGCGATTATCGGCTACGGCAGCCAGGGCCGGACCCACGCGCTGAACCTGCGCGACAGCGGCGTCACGGACATTGTCGTCGGGCTGAAGGCTGGCTCGGCGACACGGGCGAAGGCCGAGGCCGACGGCTTCCCGGTCCTGACGGCCGGCGAGGCGACGGCGGGCGCAAACATCGTCGCCATCATGGTCTCGGACGAGGCGCACCGCGACCTGTACCGCGACGAGATCGAGCCCAATATCCGGCACGGCGCAGCCCTGATCTTCGCGCACGGCCTGTCGGTGCGGTTCGGCCTGGTGACGCCGCGCGCCGACCTCGACGTCATCCTCGATTCGCCCAAGGGCATCGGCCCGCGCATCCGCGATCTCTACGAGGCCGGGGAGGGGGTCTTCTGCCTGTTCGGCGTGCATCAGGACGCCACCGGCGGCGCTCATGCCCTCGGCCTCTCCTACGCGGCCGCGCTCGGCTGCGGCCGAAAGGGCATCCTCGAGACCACCTTTGCGGCCGAATGCGAAAGCGATCTGTTCGGCGAGCAGGTGGTCTTGTGCGGCGGAGTCGGCGAGCTGATCGACACGGCTTTCATGAAGCTCGTTGACGCCGGCTACCCACCCGAGGTCGCCTGGTTCGAGTGCTTCTACGAGGTCAAACTGGTCACCGACCTGATGTACGAGCGCGGCATCGCCGGGGCTTTCGCCAAGATCTCCAACACCGCTGAGTACGGCGCCTATCTCACCGGGCCGCGCGTCATCGGCGAGGCGTCGCGGACCGCCATGGACGGGGTTCTGGCCGACGTTCGGGACGGCTCGTTCGTGAAGCGGCTGATGGCCGACTACGACGCCGGTTCGCCGGAACTGCTGGCCCGCAGGGAGGCGCTGGGCGGGCGGACGATCGAGGCCGTGGGCGCGCGGCTGGCCGAGGCGGCGTCGAAGGCTGGCTGAGCGCGCAACCGGCGGCCGCGACCGGCGTTTCCCCGACAGGAGGATGCGCCATGGAAATCCTGACGGGACTGGTCGTGCTGCTGGTGCTGTGCGGCCTGGTGGGCCTTGCATTTCAGCCGCTGGAGGGCCCGCGGCGTTTTCACGACGCGAATGCAGACGGCGAACCGGACTGAAGAAGGGCGATCGGGTTCGCCGTAAAATCCAATGGTCGGAGTGGCAGGATTCGAACCTGCGACCCCTGCGTCCCGAACGCAGTGCTCTACCAGACTGAGCCACACTCCGACTTGGAGGCGGGCTTATAGCGACGGGTTTCGGGGGCTGCAAGCGCCGTTCTGAGCGTTTGCAAAATAGTCCGGAAAGCGGGTGTTGCATCCCCGGACGCCTTGGCGTATTCGACCGCCTCCCCGGGGTCGAGGCCTTGGGGGACACCGGTCCTGCTGGGGAATGGTGTAATGGTAACACTCCGGTTTTTGGTACCGTCATTCTAGGTTCGAGTCCTAGTTCCCCAGCCACCGCCGTTGTCGAGACGAACAAGATCACGCCGTCGGGCCCGGCCGGACGGCGTTTCTTTTTGCGCGCTGCGCGGGATCTAGTGGGTCGTGTCGGGCCGGATCGGCAGGCGGACGCGCACGCCGACGCCGGCGTCGGCCGCGGTCTCGATGACCATGGCGCCGCCCAGATGGGCGACCAGCCCCTCCACCAGCGCCAGACCGTCGCCCTTGATCAGGTCGGCTGATCCGACGCCGGAATCACGCACCACAAGGCTGACGCCGTCGACGGCGCGGGACCAGGCCAGCGCAATGGAGCCGCGATGGCCTTCCGGGAAGGCGTGACGCACAGCGTTGGACATCAGTTCGTGCACGATGATCGCCATAGGCACAGCATGGCTTTCGGGCAGATCGGCCGAAGCGGCTCGTAGCTCGATGCGAACGCCGCGATTCGCGCAGTTGCGCCGCCAGAAGCCGGCCGCGTCTTCCAGATAGCCGCCGAAATCGACCGACCCGCTTTCGATGATGCGCCGGTTGATCAACCCCATGGCTGCGACCACGTCGCTGAGCCAGGTCAGATGGCGACGGCTTTCGGGGTCCTGAACACTGCGCAGCCGGATGCCGACCAGCGCCTGTAGCAGCTGGTAGCCGCCCAGCACGCGCCG
This sequence comes from uncultured Brevundimonas sp., assembly GCA_946481405.1. The sequence goes on from CAMLNY010000254.1 coordinate 2,811, forward strand.
TTCGAGCTCGGCGATCCTCTGTTCCGCTTCGGCGGTCATCCACCCCCCGGGCGAAAAATAAACTGGGTTTTCGATAGCCCAGCGCGAACCAATTCGCCAAGCGTGCGTTTGTATTGTCCGCTAACCGACACAGTAACCTTAGCGGTTGGCGGCGTGGGTTTCGGGGAAGAGTTTGCAACAGACGTCTGACCTCCGGGTCATGATCGTGGAGGATCAGGCCATCCTGGCGATGGAGCTGGAACTCGTGCTCGGTGATGCCGGGTGCGACGTCGTCGGCTGCGCCATGGATCGGGACTCGGCCTTCGAGATCGCCGAGCGTGAGCGACCCATGCTGGCTCTGGTCGACGTAAACCTTCTGGACGGGCTTACGGGCCCCCAGATCGCGCACCGTCTGGTCACGGAATACGGTACGGCCGTCATCTTCCTGACCGCCAACCCGGAGCAGATTCCGGAAGGCTTCGCCGGAGCTCTGGGCGCCGTATCCAAGCCGTTCGACGAACAGACGATCCGCGCCGTCGTGGCCTTCGCCCGGCGCTTCATCCTGCACCAGACCGTCAGCGATCCGCCGAGACGATTCCGCCTGGCGCCGTGGCTGACCACGCCGCCGGCGGATATCGCCCCGCACTGACCAGGATCAGTCGATCTTCAGACGGACGAAGACCATGCCCCCGTCCGGATCGCCGCCATAGGACGGCTCCAGTCCGGCCGGCACGCGGTTGATCGTGTAGAGGCCGCCCAGACCGAAGCGGACGCGGGGCGCGATCGTCCAGTCATGGACCGCGCCGATCGAGGCCTTGGCCACGGTGAACAGCTCGCCGTGACCGCCCCCGACCGCGGGCGCGTGCGGTGGCACTCC
>CAMLNY010000255.1 GCA_946481405.1 uncultured Brevundimonas sp.
CGGAGTCGTCGGGGACCGAGTCCCCGCACGCCGCGAGGACGAGCGCCGGGACGAAGGCCGTCGCGCCGGGCAGGCCCAGCCGCCCGGCGATTTCGGGATAGATCGGCCAGGTTCCGGCCGCCGCCAGCCGGTCCCTCGGCGCGGCCGCGACCTCGACCGTCTCGATCCCGCCGAGCCGCAGGACCTGTCCCGCCACATCGCCCAGCACCGCGACCACCGGATGGTTGATCGTGCTCATGAAGGGCTTAAGCGGCCGCGCCAGCCAAGCGGATGCGTCCAGCCCGGCAGCGGCCCACTGGTCGCGCATCACCTCGGTCGCGGTGACGAATTCGTCGAAATAGCCGAGCGCCGCATAGGCCAGGGCGTTGAACAGCTCCAGCGCCCGCGCCTCGGACAGGCCCTCCAGACAGGCCGCCGCGGCGATGCCGGAATGGTGGGCGCCGGTCGCCCCGTGAACGATCCGCCCCTCGTCGAACAGGAAGACGCAATCGGGGTGAAAGCCCCGGAACAGGATCCAGGGCGCGGGCAGGGCCCATCGTCCCTCCGCCGCCAGCGCCTCGACCGACGGGACGCCGAACCGGGCCTGATGGCCCGGACCGATCTGGGAGATGACGATGTCGGCCCGGTCCAGCATCGCGCGCCACACCGTCCGGGCCTCGGTATCGGCGGGATCAACGCCCGCCACGCTGAAGGCCTCGACCGTCAGCTGCGGCGCCAGCAACCGGACCCAGTCGGCCAGCCCTTCCGCCTGACAGTTGCCGAGGACCGCGGCCCGCATCAGCCCTCGTTCGCCTCCTCGTCGCAGATCACCTCGCCGAGCGCCTCGTGTTCGGCGCGCCGGTCCGACGACGGGGCGAGATAGGGGGCGGGGCGCTCCGGCGACTCCGCGCCCAGATAGGCGCGCCTGAACTCCGCCATGACCACCGCCACGCCCTCGGGACGGACAGAGCGCAGATCCTCGGCCCAGAACCGGCCGCCGTTGTGCGCGCCGGTGACGATTTCATAGCTCGGGAAATAGTCGACCAGCGGAAGGCCGTCGGCGACGGTCTGGGCCGCCACGCGCAACACCGACTTCGACCAGGTCGTGGCCGTCAGGACGTGCTGTCCGGTGAAGGTGGCGACGAGGGGCACCGGCGAGACCGTCAGCAGGATTCGCAAGCCGGGATTGAGGGTCCGCGCCAGTCCGATGAAAGTCGTCAGGTCCTCGACCGCCTCCGCCACGGTGAAATTGTGCGGCCGGATATGGCCGGCGTCGTCTGGACCGCCCGCCACGCCCGGAGCCGAAGGGAAGACGGCGCCGTCTCGATCCGAAACCCAGGCCTCGGTCAACCCCAGGGTGAAGATGAAGACGTCGGCCGTCTGGAACAGGGTTCGCACGGCCTTCATGTGGATGTAGCGATCGGCCTCCAGCGTCTCCCTCGTCGGAAAGCCGCCCGGCTCCACCTGCGGCCGGAATGGATCGACGAAGGCCTCGCCCATCCGCCATGCCTCTTCCGAGGGAGAGAACAGCCCGAACGCGCGCTGGAACAGCTGCAACAGCTGGCGCGGAGTATAGATGTTGCCGAACCGCGCCGGATAGACGCCGTACTGGCGCTCCGGATCGCCCCCCTCGGTCACCAGATAGTGGTAGCCCTCGGCCTGCAGCGTCCGCGAAATATGCTGGGCGAAACAGCTTCCCGCCGTGGCGATCCGGTCGTCAGGACCGAAGCCGAAACCGGTGTTGACCACAGGCTGCACGGCGTCCGCCGGTCGGCCGCTGACGGCGCGGGACCAGAAACAATGATCCGGGGCCTGACGGTACGGATTGTCCACGTCCCAGACTGACTATGGTTACGCCCCGGTTGCAACCATCGTTATCCGAGCGCAGCCTCCGACGGACATCACTTGATCGTATAAGCATATCTTTATATGTCTCCGGCGAACCCGCCCGTACAGGGCCGCCCCCGGAGCGATCTCTCTTGTCCCGCACTTCCTTCCTCTTCACCTCGGAAAGCGTTTCCGAGGGCCACCCCGACAAGGTCGCCGACCGCATCTCGGACACCGTCGTGGACCTGTTCCTGTCCAAGGATCCCTACGCCCGGGTGGCGTGCGAAACCCTGACGACGACGAACCTGGTGGTGCTGGCCGGCGAAATCCGCGGCGAGGGCGTCATGGACACCGCCGGAAACTGGGCCCCGGGCGTCGAGGCCGAGATCGAGGCCGCCGTCCGCGCCGCGGTCAAGGACATCGGCTATGAGCAGGCCGGATTCCACTGGGACAGGTTCGAGTTCATCAACCGCCTGCACGGCCAGTCGGCCGACATCGCGGTCGGCGTTGACGCCGCCGGCAACAAGGATGAAGGCGCCGGCGACCAGGGCATCATGTTCGGCTACGCCTCGAACGAGACGCCGGAGCTGATGCCGGCCACCCTGCAGTACAGCCACAACATCCTGAAGAAACTGGCCGAGGTCCGCCACGGCGGCGACAAGCGTCTGGAGCCGGACGCCAAGTCGCAGGTCACCATCCAGTACGAAGACGGCAAGCCGGTCCGCGCCACCTCGATCGTTCTGTCGACCCAGCACGCCCCGGGCCTGACCTCGGAACAGGTCGCCGAGATCGTGAAGCCCTACATCCTCGAAGTGCTGCCGGAAGGCTTCACCGACGAGAACACCGTCTGGCACGTCAACCCGACCGGCATTTTCGAGATCGGCGGACCGGACGGCGACGCCGGCGTGACCGGCCGCAAGATCATCGTCGACACCTACGGCGGCGCGGCCCCGCACGGCGGCGGCGCCTTCTCGGGCAAGGATCCGACCAAGGTCGACCGTTCGGCCGCCTACGCCTGCCGTTATCTGGCCAAGAACGTCGTGGCCGCCGGGCTGGCCGACCGCTGCACCATCCAGATCTCCTACGCCATCGGCGTAGCCAAGCCCCAGTCGATCCACGTCGACCTGCACGGCACCGGCAAGGGGATCACCGAGGCGAAGCTGGAAGAGAACATCCTCGGCCTGATCGGCGGCGCCACCCCGCGCGCCATCCGCGAGCATCTGGGCCTGAACAAGCCGATCTACGCCCGCACCGCCGCCTACGGGCACTTCGGCCGCACGCCGGACGCGGACGGCGGCTTCAGCTGGGAAAAGACCGATCTGGTCGACCAGCTCAAGGCCCTGGTCTGAGACCTGAACGGGGCGGGACGACCTCCCGCCCCGGACCGTCAGGCGTGATCTTTCCTGATCGGCGCTCCGTGAGGCGTTGACGCCGGCCCTGGGTTGGCCGCATGTCGCCTCCGATCCGGCGATGTCCGCCGGTCGGGGGACTTTTCACATGAAAACCATGATCATGGGCGCCATGGCCGCCCTGTCGCTGTTCGCGGGCGCTGCGTCCGCCTCGGCCGAACCGGCGCGTCAGGCCGACGGCGACTACTACACCTTCGATCTGGTCAACCAGAGCGACTACACCATCGCCACCTTCCACACCGGCGAACCCGGCGGCACCTGGAGCAGCGACTGGATGCCGACCCGCATCCTGGAGGCGCACGACAGCGTCGCCATGCGCTTCTACGACTCCGAGGACGCCTGCGTCTATTACGTGAAGGTCGTCTTCACCGACGGCGACGAGTGGACCGAGCGCCTGGACTTCTGCGACCTGGAATATGTCGTGGTGACCAACAAAG
>CAMLNY010000256.1 GCA_946481405.1 uncultured Brevundimonas sp.
GGACCCGCCCGGCCGCACGAACCGGTTGGCCGTGTCCACGACCTGACCGGCCACGACCGCATCGGTGAATTCCGCCGGATAGGCCCACATCAGGAGCGGCAGCGGACCGTCGCGATCCTTGTCGTAGCCGGCCGGCAGATAGAGGGTTCCTGACAGCTGCACCCCGTCGTCGCGGGTGTAGGTGATCAGTTGCTGCGTCACTCCGGCCAGCTGCGGCGCCGGATCGGGGAAGCTGGTCAGCGGGGTCACGTCGCCGTCCAGATCGCGAACGCGCAGGTTGGCGGGCTCGGTCCGGCTCTCGCGCACGGTCACCAGACGCCGGCCGTCGTCGTCCAGCAGACCGACCACCGCCTCATACTCGCCCTGGGCCGACTGCCAGATCCGCTCGGTCTGGCCCGTGGCGAGATCGAGGGTGGCCAGGAACGGGTACTCCCCTTCGCGCGTGGCCCCGTCGCCCTCGACGAAGACGCGCGAACCGTCCGGGGTGAAGGCGATCACCTGACGCCCGGCCGCATTGGCCTCGGTCGCGATGGCGCCCGGGTCGGCGTAGCGGTCCTGATAGTTGCGATCGACGATGACCCGGCCCGTTCCCGGGTTCGACGGGTCGACGACCGACCGGGTCTCGTGCCGGGTGTTGAACCAGCGCGTGTTGACCACCGCCACGTCCGAACGCCCCCAGGTGATCCCGGCATAGCGTTCCGGAAGGTCGATCAGGGTGGTGGGCTGGCCGTTGAACGGGGCGTCCAGCATCAAAACGCGGTCGCGCACCGCGGCCTGGTTGCGGGGATCGCCGCCGTCCTGGGCCTCGACCCAGACCAGGGTCGACGGCGCATCGGCGCGCCACTGGGCTGACCGCGGGCCGGTCTCAACCGCGTCGAACGGCGGAGGAATGTTGTCGCGCAGCGGCAGGTCGGCGACCTGCCGCACCACCCGCCCGTCCCAGTCGGTCACCTCGACTGTCCCGGGGAACAGGCCCGCCGGCACCACATAGGAGTAGGGGCGCCTGGCGCGGGTCTGCAGGATGTAGCGCCCGTCCGGCGACACCGAGGCGCCGAGCACGACGCCCGCTCCGCCGCCCACGTTTCGGGCCGCGCCGGTCAACGGCACGACCATCAGCTGAGCGGTGAAGTAATGATCGAACAGGGCCTCGTCGCCCGGATCGGTCAACAGGTCCTGATAGGTCCGCACCGCCGCCGCGCGACCGCCGCTCTCCTGAACCGCCGGACCGGTCGGCGCCGTCGTCACGTCCGGCGCCGCACCCCGACCCTCCGGCACCGCGCGGATCAGCAGGCCCGAGCTGTCCGGCAGCCACGACAGACCCGCCCCCGTCGCCGCATTGACCCGCGCGCCGAAAATCTCACGCGCCGTCGCCGTGCCTGCATCGGCGACCCACAGGGCCAGGCCTTCCGGTCGGTCCATCAGGAAGGCGACCGACTTGCCGTCCGGCGACCAGGTCTGTCCCGTGAACCGCGAGCCTTCGGGCAGGGCGACCCGCCGCGCCGTCCCGCCCTCGACCGACTGGAAGCTCAACCCCGTGACCCAGGAAATGCGGCTGTTGGCCGGTCCGTTGTTCCTCGGATTGATCCGGTATCCGCCCAGCCGCAGCATCGGCTCGGCCAGCTCGGCGATGCTCGGCAGGTTGGAGCGGTCGTACAGGACCAGGGTCTTCTGGTCGGGGCTGACGCTGGCGCCCGGCGTCGGCCGCGCGTCCAGAATGTCGGCGATCGGCGCCGGCGGCTGCTGATAGGTCAGGGCCCCCGCCTGTTGGGCCAGAGCCGGCGTCGCCAGCAGCATCAGCACGGCAGGCGCCGCATGGCGCATCAGTCTCAGTTTCATCGAAGAACTCCCGGCCCCGAGGATGGTAAGAGCCGGACAGTAACCGCGCTTTTCGCACCGGTCACCAAGGCAGAGCTCCCTTTCCGTGCGACCAAAGAGTTTCTAAAAGCACGGCGTTCCCATGGAGGCGCCTCCCCGTGCCCATCGCGTACGACGTCCTCAGCCTGATCGGCTCCACGCCGATGATCCGTCTCAACGCCGTGTCCGAGGCGACCGGCTGTGAAATCCTGGGCAAGGCAGAGTTTCTCAATCCGGGCGGCTCGGTGAAGGACCGCACGGCGCGCGGCCTGATCCTCGAGGCCCGCGCCTCGGGCGCCCTGCGACCCGGCGCGACCATCGTGGAGGGAACGGCGGGCAACACTGGCATCGGCCTCGCCCTCGTCGGCGCGGCGCTCGGTCATCCGGTCGTCATCGTCATGCCCCGCACCCAGGCCGAGGAGAAGAAACAGGCCGTGCGCCTGCACGGCGCCCGTCTGGTCGAGGTCGATCCCGCCCCCTTCTCCAGCCCCAACCACTTCGTCCACTTTTCGCGCCGCCTCGCCGCCGAGCTGGACGAGAGCGAGCCGACCGGCGCCTGGTACGCGGACCAGTTCGACAACACCGCCAACCGCCGCATTCATTTCGACACCACCGGCCCGGAAATCTGGGATCAGACCGACGGCCGCCTCGACGGCTTCGTCTCCGCCGCAGGGACGGGCGGCACGCTGGCCGGCACGTCACAGTTCCTGAAGTCGAAGAACCCCGCCATCCAGATCGCCCTCGCCGATCCGCCGGGCGCGGCCCTGCATAGCTGGTTCACCGAAGGCGAGCTCAAGGCCGAGGGCTCGTCGGTGACCGAGGGCATCGGCGTCAACCGCATCACCGGCAACCTCGAAGGCCTCGCCGTCGACCACTCCTTCCGCATCGAGGATGCGGAGGCGCTGGCCGTCATGTTCGATCTGTCGAAATACGAAGGCTTGACGCTCGGCCCGTCCAGCGGCGTCAACGTCGCCGGCGCCGTCCGCCTCGCCCGCGCGCTCGGCCCCGGCCACACCATCGCGACCATCCTCTGCGATCCCGGACAGCGCTACGCCGGCAAGATCTACAACGCCGACTTCCTGCGCTCGAAGGGCTTCGAAGTCCCGGCGTGGCTGGAGGGGGCATGAGCGCCTCCGACGACAGCGCCCGTCGCCTCCCACCCCTCAATTCGCTGAAGGCGTTCGAGGCCGCGGCGCGTCGGCTCAGCATCTCGCTCGCCGCCCGCGAACTCGGCGTCACCCCCGGGGCCGTCAGCCAGCAGATCAAGGTGCTGGAGGATCACGCCGGCGCCCCCCTGTTTCGCCGCGACGGCGGCGCGGTCGCCCTGACCGAACTCGGCGCCAGGCTCCAGCCCGTGCTCCGCGACGCCTTCGAACAGCTGAAGCGCGCGGCCGACATCGTCTACGGCCCCACCGGCCGGCGCTCTCTGGCGGTCAGCGTCCCACCCTCCTTCGCCGCCCGCTGGCTGGCGCCGCGCATGGTCCGCTTCTCGGCCGAGCATCCGGAGATCGAGGTCTGGGTCTCGGCCGACATGCAGCTGGCCGACGTCGCCGGCGGTCGGGCCGACGTCGCCGTCCGCTACGGCGTCGGCGACTATCCGGGGGTCCGCTCCGAACTCCTGCTCGACGCCGGGGTCATCCCCGTCTGCAGCCCTGCCCTGCTGTCCGGCCGCAATCCACTGCGGAAGCCCGCCGACCTCGCCAACCACACCCTGATCCACGTCGGCCATGGCCGGGTCGAGGAGCCGCGCCCCGACTGGGCCGCCTGGCTGAAGGCGCGCGGCGTGAGCGGCGTCGAC
>CAMLNY010000257.1 GCA_946481405.1 uncultured Brevundimonas sp.
GGTAGCGATGGGGCGGCCCCACGACCCTTGCGCCCACAGCGAGGTGTAGAGCGGCAGAACGAACTTCCGTCGACCCTGGGAGGTCAGGAAGCGCTCCAGCGTCGGCACGGCGGGCTGATAGTGATGCGCGACCGCGATCTGGAGCCACTGGAACAGGACCTCGGCATTGCCCTCGTTCTTGAGGTTCAGGGTCGACTCCAGATCGGCGAGCTGGGCGTTGGTCAGCCACGGGCGGTTCGCGGCCGCGCCTTCCGGACGCCAGGCGAGGAAATGCTGGCGCTCCTGCGTCGACCAGCGCGCCCACGGAACGGCCGAGGCCGGACCCTTGTCGGCGAAGAAGGCGTCGGCGGCGGTGTCGACGGCGGTCAGGGCGGTGGAGACCGGGGCCTGGGCGTTCGAGGGCAGGCCGGGCTGGTACACCCAGTTGTCGAGCTGGAGCTCGCGCTCCAGCGCCGTATCGCCTCGCACGAGGTTGGCGCGGATGTCCATCAGGAAGCCGGCCGCCGTCATCGGGCGGAAGGCGTTGCGCTCGAAATAGCCCTTGAGCCAGGCGTCGAAGCGGTCGCGGCCGACGATGCGCTCGATGGTGCGCAGGAAGGCCGCGCCCTTCTCGTAGGGGATGTCGTTGAGGCCCTCGTCCGGGTCGCGGCCGTCGAGATCGACGTGCAGACGGGTGTCCAGCGGCGGCATGTCGGCCAGCGACTGTTGCAGGTCGTTCCAGCCGAGCACCTGGAGCATCAGGGCGCGGTCGCGGCCGTAGACCGCCTCCATGATGCGGTTCTCGAAATAGGTGGTGGTGCCCTCGTTGAGCCAGATGTCGGCCCAGGTGGCGTTGGTCACGAGATTACCCGACCAGGAGTGAGCGAGCTCGTGGGCGACCAGGGAGACCAGCGACTTGTCGCCGGCGACCACCGTCGGGGTGGCGAAGGTCAGGCGCGGGTTCTCCATCCCGCCGAACGGGAAGGAGGGCGGCAGGATCAGGAGGTCGTAGCGGCCCCAGCGATAGGGGCCGTAGAGGGCCTCGGCCGCGTCGACCAACTGGCCCATTTCGGAGAATTCGGCCTGGGCGGCGGCGAGGCGGCTGGGCTCGGTCCATACGCCGACCCGGTCGCCTTCCGAGGCGAAGGCCAGATCGCCGACCGCGAGCGCGATCAGATAGGGCGGGACCGGATTTGTCATGCGGAAACGGTAGGCGTGGCGGCCCTCGCCCGCGGCCTCTCCGTCCGGCGTCAGCATTTCGGCCGACATGACGGCCTTCAGCGCATCGGGGACCGTGATCCGTGCGGAATAGGTCTGGCGGATGCCAGGGCTGTCCTGGGTCGGGACCCAGGTGCGGGTCAGGATGGCCTGGCCTTGCGAGAACAGGAACGGCTGCTGGCCGCCCGCCGTCTGGGCCGGCGTGAGCCACTGCAGGGCGGCGGCGTCGGGGCGGGTCGAATAGGTGACGACGATCTTCTTCACCGCGTCGGCGGCGAAGGGCGGGACGGTGACCGTCAGGGCCTGACCCTTGATCGGGTCCTCGGCGCCGAGGGTGAAGGCGAGCGGGGCGCCCTTGTCGTCGGTAACCGAGCGGATCTCCAGATTGCGGACGTCGAGGATGACCTGGGTCGCGCCCGGCTGGCCGGTGACGTCGAGGGTGGCCTTGCCGCTGAGGGTCTTCGTCGTGAAATCGGCGACCAGGTCGAGATCGACGTGCTTGACCCGGGCGATAGCGGGCTGGGCGTAGGAGTGGATGTCCGGCTCGTAGGTCACCGGGGCCGTGGCCGAGGCGGGCAGGGGCGGCATGTCGGATTTCACGTCGCCCTGACCGCAGGCGGCGAGGAGGGCGAGGGTCGAGGCCATGACGGCGATGCGGACGCGGGACATGCGAAACTCCGAAACGTTGCGGGGCGGAGGGAGCCCCCAAAACGACCGGAGATCAAGCCCCTACTCCGCCGGCGCGGGGACCGCGTTACGGGCCACGAACAGTCGGCCGCGCTCGGCCAGCAGCACGAAGCCCAGCGCGACCAGACCGCAGGTGGTGATGCCCGCCGTCATGGGCACGACGGTGCCGTTGAACGACTGGCCGATGGCGAAGCCGATGAGGGAGCCGGCGATGGTCGAGATGAAGCCCTGGGCCGAGGAGGCGGTGCCGGCGATATGGCCCATCGGCTCCATGGCCATGGCGCCGAAGTTCCCGGCCAGCAGGCCGAAGCAGAACATGGTGCAGGCCTGAAGCACGGCGAAGGTCCAGATCGTCTCGTGACCGCTGAGGGTCACCAGCAGATGGATCGCCCCGAAGCCGGTGAAGCCGATCAGGGCTGTGTGGCCGATCATGCGCGAACCCAGCTTCTCCACCAGACGGGCATTGAGGATTGAGGCCAGGGCGATGCCGCCGGCGATCAGGGCGAAGACGGTGGTGAACAGCCCGGGCGCGTGGAAGACGTCGAAGAAGATCTGCTGCGACGAGTTGATGAAGGCGAACAGGGCCCCCGTGATCGCCGTCATGGCCAGGGTGTAGCCGATGGAGGTGCGGTTGGTGACGGCCTCCCTGAAGGCCAGGGCGATCCGTTTCGCCTCGATCGGCAGGCGGTCCTCAGGATGCAGGGTCTCGGGCAGGCGCAGGCCGGCCCAGATCATCAGGGAGACGCCGGCAAAGGCCAGCACGCCGAAGATGGCCTCCCACGGGGCGACCAGCAGGATCAACTGGCCCAGCGAGGGGGCGATGATCGGCACGCCGAGGAAGACGAGGAAGCTCAGGCTCATCACCCGAGCCATGGTCCGGCCCTGGAAGCGGTCGCGCACGATGGAGACGGCCAGAACGCGGGTGGCGGCCGAGCCCAGCCCCTGACCGACGCGCGCGAGGATCAGGGTCTCGAAGGTCGGGGCCAGCATGGCGACGACGCTGAAGGCGACATAGACGCCCACGCCGGTCAGTAGGACGGGCTTCCTGCCGAAGCGGTCGGCGAGCGGGCCGTAGACGATCTGCATGGCGCCGAAGCCGAGCAGATAGGCGGTGATGACCCACTGGCGACTGTTCTCGTTGACGACGCCCAGGGCGGAGCCGATCTCGGGCAGGGCCGGCAGCATGGAGTCGATCGCCAGCGCGTTGAGCGCCATCATCAGGGCGATCATGCAGACGAACTCGGGGAAGCCCGGGCCCTTGGCGGCGGGCGGAGCGGCGCTGGGGGAGGTCATCCGGTCCAGATGCGCGCTCGACCGTCAGGCTGCAACCATTACAGCCATAACTTTTCGCAACTGCGAAATGGCAGTCCTACGGCATGAACTGGATAGTGCGGGCGAACTGGTGATCGGCCGGGGCGCGATCCGTCGTGGCGTCGGCCATCAGGGCGATGGCGGCCTCGCCGAAGCCCATACCGGGCTCGGCTTCTTCCCGCACCTTGCAGTTCCCGACGCGACCGTCGGCGAAGGCGGTGCACTCCAAGGTCACGGCCACGCTCTGAAGCAACGGCGCCGGCTCCGGCTCGGGCGCGACGACCGGGGACGCGACGGGCGCCGGCGCGGTCGTCAGGACGGCGCGGGAGAGCGACGAGGCGCCGACCGTGGGATCGACGAACAGGGCGAGGGCGGCGAACGCGGCGGTGAGCATGGGACAGGCCTTTGGAACTGCCCCATTAATGTTTGACGGATCGGCGTGTTCCGT
>CAMLNY010000258.1 GCA_946481405.1 uncultured Brevundimonas sp.
CTTGCCCCGCGTGGTCGCCGCGCCTCCGGTCAGTCAGGCCGGCTACGGCGATCAGGAAGGCCAGCACCTGCCCGCCGCAGTCGAGGCCCTGCCGGCGGTGGTCCAGTGCCGCGCCGACACCGCCTTCAACCCCGACCTTCAGACTGTGATCTCCTCCGCCCGGCTGGATGCGAACACCATCCTGTGGAGCGTCCCCTGCGGCGCCGGCGCCTACAACTTCATCAATGCGTACTTCACGACCACGCCGCAGGGGACGAACCCGCGCCGGATCCTCTTCCCCGCCGCCGGCGACGCAGAGCCGCTCGATCTGCTGGTCAACGCCGCCTACGACCCCGCGACCCGTGTCCTCGACGCCTTCAACAAGGGCCGGGGCCTCGGCGACTGCGGCATGGCCGACAGCTGGGTCTGGACCACCGGCGGCTTCGTGCTGAAATCGTCCTTGGCCATGTCGGAATGCTGGGGCGTGCCGAGCGAATACTGGCCTGCCGCCTGGGTCAGCGAGTGAGCCGCAGCGACCCCGACATCCTCGTCATCGGCGCCGGCCCTGCCGGTCTGACCGCCGCCACCTACCTTGGCCGCTTCCGCCGCTCCGTCCTCGTCGCCGACGGCGGCCGGCCGCGCGTCAGCTGGATCCCGGTCAGCCACAACATGCCGGGCTTTCCGGCCGGCATCACCGGCGACGCCATCCTCGACCGCATGCGGGATCAGGCGCTGGAGTATGGCGCGATCATCGAGGCCGGCCGCGTCGAAACCCTCCGCCGCGACGGCACGGGCTTCGCTGCCGAACTGAACGGTCGCACCCTCCGCCCCCGCGCCGTCCTTCTGGCCACCGGCGTCGTCGACCATCACCCCGACCTGCCGGGGGTGGAGCGCGCCATCGAACGATCGCTCGTCCGCATCTGTCCGATCTGCGACGGCTATGAGGCCACGGACAAGGCGGTCGCCGTCATCGGCCACAGCGACAAGGGCGCGCGCGAGGCCGCCTTCCTCCGCACCTGGTCGGACCGCGTCACCCTGATCCACGTCGGCCCGCCCGGCGACCTGACCGAGCGCGCAGCGCTCGACCGGCTCGGCGTCTCGCTGGTCGAAACCCCCATCGAAAGCGTGCGGCTGGAAGGCGACCGTGTGACGGCCCTTTGCTGGAGCGGCGAATACCGCGCCTTCGACCTCGTCTATTCAGCCCTCGGCACCACGCCCAACGCCGACCTTGCCCGCGCTCTGAACGCTCGCCTCGCCGACGACGGCCGGCTGGAGGTCGACCTGCATCAGAAGACCAGCGTGGACGGCCTGTATGCCGCCGGCGACGTCGTCCGCGGCCTCAACCAGATCGCCGTCGCCACCGCCGAAGCCGCGGTCGCAGCCACGGACATCCACAACGCGCTGAGGCAGGCGGACGGGATGACGGTCTGACTTGCTCCCTCTCCGTGCACCCCGGCGAAGGCCGGGGTCCAGATCACAAACTCACGCGGCAGGGACTTCGCAGCGGTTCTCTCTCAAACCAGCGGTGTCCTCCATCTGGACCCCAGCCTTCGCCGGGGTGCCCGGATGGGGAGTTGATTTCTGTCGAAGATAAAAGCTCGTTCGACACCCCGATTCACGGCCCCGCCTGGGTTTGCGGCCCATTGTACCCCTCGACCGCGCCTTGGTTCGCGGCTGCCTTATGATGACGCTAGCGGTTCGCGGAGAGAGCGAACATCGACGATTTCGTCCGTTTCGTCCGTTTCGTCATGGTGTTTTTCGTCCGGACGAACCGGACGAAAGCTCAAGCCGCCAGACAGAGCCTGTCCCGCGGCAGATCGGACACCGGAATGGACTAGGCGAAGGCCGCCCGCACACGGCGCTCCAGAACTGTCAGCGGCATGCGCCCACCGTCCAGCACCGCGGAATGGAACCGCTTCAGGTCGAAGTTCGCCCTCCGCTTCAGCTCTTCCCTCAGACCCGTGATGGCGATCTCGCCCATCTTGTAGGAACAGGCCTGACCCGGCGCCGAGCAGTAGCGATCGATCTCGGGCTCGTTGGGATCGCCGACGTTCTCGGCCATGTATCGGATCGCCTGTTCGCGGCTCCAGCCCCTCGAATGCAGGCCGGTGTCGACCACCAGACGGCAGGCCCGGAAGAGGAAGCTCTCCAGATAGCCGATGCGCCCGAACGGATCGCCCTCGTAGACGCCCAGCTCGTCGGCCAGCCGTTCCGAGTACAGCGCCCAGCCCTCGCCATAGGCCGAGAAGCCCACGGTCTTGCGGTACAGCGGCAGGTCCGCCGACTGCAGGGCCAGCGCCCCCTCGAACAGGTGCCCCGGCGCCGCCTCGTGATAGGTCAGCGTCTTCAGCGTCCAGCGCGGCCAGTCCGCCGTGTCCTTCAGGTTGATGAAGTAGATGCCGGGCCGCGACCCATCCAGACTGCCGCCTTGGGCGTAGCCGCCGGGCGCCCCCGCCTCGATCGCGGGCGGCACCCGCTGGACCAGGAACTCGCTGGTCGGGACCCGCGCGAACACCTGCGGGGCCTTCTCCCGGATCGCCGCCATCTCGGCGTTGACGTAGGTCAACAGGTCGGCCCGCCCCGCATCGTTGTTAGGCCACAGGAACCGCGCCTCGGTCCGGAGCGCCGCCATCCGCTCGGCGACCGTGCCTTGCGTATAGCCCTCGCCTTTCAGCAGCTCGTCGGCCTGGCTCTGGATGTCGGCGACCTGATCCAGACCCAGCTGATGGATCTCCGCCGCTGTCGAGGTCGTGGTCGTATAGGCCTTCAGGTTCAGGGCGTAGTAGGCGTCGCCGCCCTCCAGCCGGCCGATTCCGGCGTCGTGCACCGCCCCGGCCCGCTGCACCGTCAGCGCTTCGATCTGCCGCGTCAGGGCCTCCTTCACCGGCCCGTCCAGCAGCCCCGCCGCCCGCCGGACGTAGTCGCCCTCGATCCCGGCCTCGCTCATCTTGCGGCCCAGCGTCCGCACCAGCGCCTGCTCCGCCCCCGGCTGGGCCCGCAGCGCCGTCAGCTGCTGGATCGCCTTGTCCAGGATGAAGTCGGGCGCGACCACCCCCATGCCGGCATGGGCTTGGCTCCGCTCGGTGTCCCCGTCCAGCGACGCCGGGAAGGCCTCCAGCCGGGCGATGAAGGCGTCGGCGTCCTCCCGGCTCTTCACCGGATGGGTAGTGTCGAGGAAGCTCGGGACATCGACATAGGCCCCGTTGATCTGGCTCACGACATAGGGGGTCCGCCGCCAGCTGTCGGCCGTGTGCCAGGCGAAGTCGGCGGCCGCAGCGGCCACCTCCCGCTGGAACATCAGCACATCGTAGCTCGCCCGCCCCGCCTCGCTCAGGGCGACCGGATCGATGGTCTGCAGAGCCGCCAGCCGCTCCCGCGCGCTGACCCGCTCGGCTTCCGCCGCAGCCAGCGACCGGTCGTTCAGCCGGCTCCTGAGCCCGGCCTTCTCGCCGACGTCCAGCCCCAGCGACGTCGCCCCCTGCGGCCCGTCCTGCAGGTCCTCCTCGAACTGACGGCTCAACAGGGCGTCCAGCCGGGCGTCCTCATCGGCCCGGGCGAAGGCGACGAGCGGCAGGGCGGCGAGGCCGGCCCCCGCGGCGGCGGAGGCGAGCAGGCGGCGACGATCGATCATGGCATTTTCTCCGGTCAGGCCGCGGCC
>CAMLNY010000259.1 GCA_946481405.1 uncultured Brevundimonas sp.
GGCGGCCGCGCCCTCATCCGCCATTCCTGGTTGAGCATTCAACCCCTGGAAGAAGTATCCGACATCGACCTTGAAGAAGCGTGCGATGTCCCAGAGCTTGGACGCCGAAATCCGGTTAGCGCCCTTCTCGTATTTCTGGATTTGCTGGAAGGTCAGGCCAAGGGCCCGACCCAGATCGCTTTGATTGTAACCCAGGCTGATGCGCTTCTCGCACACCCGTCTGCCCACATGGCGGTCCACCGGATGGGGTCCGTCCTCGCCGACACCTCTAGCCATCTTCTGTCTTAAGTCCTGGATTGTAGTCCGGCCGTCATGCGCCCGTCCGGTCAGGCTGTCATCTGAATTCTAGGAAACGACAATTACGCTACAGTTCTACTTTGGCTTCAAAGCCTTCACGACCGGTATGGCGATCTTGAGCCGATCCGTCGGCAGCTTGCCCACGGCCTTGGCCAGAAGGATCAGGTCCTTGCCTCTTCCGTCTTCATGATCGAAGACCGGCGAACCTTCGTCAGACATGCCCATGTCCCTGACCACGTTGTGGGGCAGACCTGCAAACAACCGGCCCGGCTTCACGTCCAGACGATTGCAGATCTGCCAAGGCCGGGCCGCAGGAATCCTCTGGCTCCCGTTCTCATAGCGCTGGATGGTCGCCACCGAGACCCCGAGATGATCCGCCATGTCCTCGCGGGACACCGGTTTGGCGTCGCGCAGACGCACGCGTTGACCCAGAAGCACGTCGATATGTCGTGTCTTGAGCCGATCCCTGGCTTCTTCCGCATCGGGAGATTCGACCGTCATCTGCGACGACTCCGCAAGGTCGCCACAACCGCCGGCGCCAACCCGGCAAGGACCATCAGCCAGAAGAACAGATCCCCGACCCGCCCATAGGGCGTCACGCCCGTCGGTCGGGGCAAAAGGGCGTCGATGACTCCGCTCTCGCCGGAGTTCAGGCGCGCATCCTCGACGACCCGGCCCCAGGGATCGATCACGGCCGAGACACCGGTCGGGGTGGCGCGCACCACCGGCAGACCCGTCTCGATGGCGCGATAGCTGGCCAGGTTCAGATGCTGGAGCGGCCCCGAGGTGGCGCCGAACCAGGCGTCGTTCGAGACATTGACGATCCACTCCGGCCGCCCGCCCCCGCCCGGCGTGAAGCCCGGATAGAGGCTCTCGTAACAGATCAACGGCTGAACCCGGGGCGCGTTCGGCAGGTCGATCGGCGCCGGACGCGGTCCTGGACTAAAGTCGGCGGGCATGTGCACCAGACTGCGGACGCCCATCGCCCCCATCAGTCCGCCCAGCGGCAGGAATTCGCCGAACGGCACCAGCCGGTACTTGTCGTAGACGGCCGTGACCCTGAGGCCCGCCGCGCCCTCGTCGGCCAGAGCGAACAGGCTGTTGTAGTAGCGCGGCCGCCCGTCGGGTCCGGCCTCACCACGCGCCAGCCCCATCAACAGGGTCTGTCCTGGTTGGACCGCATTGGCGATCGCCGGACCGTCCGTCGAGGCCGGATCGAAGACGTCGTTGAAGCTGGCCGGCAGGGCGCCTTCCGGCCAGACGATCACGTCCGGCTGCGCCGCCCCCGCCCGCGCGGTCAGATTGACGTAGCGATCGACGATCGATCGATAGGTCTCCGGCGACCACTTCGACTCCTGCTTCACATCCGCCTGCACGATGCGGATCAGGGTGTCGGTCTCGCTGACCCCGGCTCCGGATAACCGGACCGTCCCGCCGAGGAGCAGGGCGACCAGAGCCACCGCCCCGGCCAGAGCCAGGCCCCCACGCGCCTTGCGCGACCCGGGGGTCAGCAGCGGCGCGAAGGCGGACACCGCCGCCACGGTCACGAAGCCGAGGCCGTAGACCCCGACGACCGAGGCGAACTGGGACCCCGCCGAACCCGCCGCCCAGCTGGCGCCGGCCGGATTCCAGGGGAAGCCCGTCAGCACATGGCCTCTGAGCCATTCCAGCAGGGCGAACGAGGCCGCGAAGACCAGAACCCTGATCACCCTGTCCGGCGCGAACCGGCGGTAAAGGGCGGTCGCCGCCCCCCAGAACAGGCCGATCCCGGCGGGCAGCAGGCTGGCCGCGAACGGCGCCATCCAGGCCTGGGCCGGATCGACGAGGAAGGCCTCGGCCACCCACCAGCAGCCGACCCCGAAATAGCCGAAGCCTGCCAGCCACCCCATCCCGAAGGCGCCGCGGGTCGTCCCGGACCGCTCCGCCAGCAGCATCAACAGGGGATAGCCGAGCAGGCCGGGCAGGATTCCAAAGGGAGGATGAGCCAGAGCCGCCGCAATCCCGGCGATCAACGCCAGGGCAATACGGGACAGGCGCCCGTCCAGAACAGCGTTCAGTTTTCGAATCAGCTCAACCGTCATTCGGAAGCGTGTATGGGTCCCGGACGCCCAGGCTGGCAAGAATGGACCGTTCCTGGCCCTCCATCGCCTCGGCCTCCGCCTCGTCCTCATGGTCGCGACCCAGAAGGTGCAGGACGCCGTGAACGATCAGATGGGTCAGGTGATTTCGCAGGGTCTTGGACTGTTCGTCCGCTTCCCGCGCGCAGACGCCGTAGGCCAGTACGATATCCCCCAGCGGCGCGGGCCCCTCGATCCCCGGCATCGCTGCCGCCGGGAAGGACAGCACATTGGTCGGCCGATCCTTGCCCCGGAACCGGTCGTTGAGCTCGCGAACCGTCTCGTCGTCGGTCAACAGTATGACCACACCGCCCTGCTCGTCACCCAACGCCGTCACGGCCGCCCGTTCGACCAGCGCCTCGACGTCGTCGATGGCGGTGGCCCAGTCGTCGGCCTCGACCTCGACCTCGATCATGCGGCCGGGTCTTCCAGATCCGGCGTCGGACGGTTGCGGGTCGCATCCGCGTCATAGGCGCGCACGATCCGCTCGACCATGGCGTGACGCACCACGTCCTCGGCGGCGAACTCCTGAACGCCGACTCCCTTCACATCGCGCAGAATGCGCAGCGCGTGGGCCAGACCGCTGTCGCGCGGGTTCAACAGATCGATCTGCGACGGGTCGCCGGTGACCACCATCCGGGCCCCCTCCCCCAGCCGGGTCAGGACCATCTTCATCTGCAGACGCGATGTGTTCTGGGCCTCGTCGACGATGATGAAGGCGTGGCTGAGCGTCCGGCCGCGCATGAAGGCGATGGGCGCGGCCTCGATCTCTCCCTTGTCGCGACGACGCTGAACATCCTCGGCGCCCAGGATGTCGTTCAGCGCCTCCCAGATCGGGGCCAGATAGGGATCGACCTTCTCGTTCAGATCGCCGGGCAGGAAGCCCAGCTTCTCGCCCGCCTCCACCGCGGGACGGGTGATCACCAGCCGGTCCACCTGCCCCCGCCTCAGCAGCGACGCGCCATAGGCGGCGGCGAGGAAGGTCTTGCCCGTCCCCGCCGGACCGACGCCGAAGGTCAGTTCGTGGTGGGCCAGCGTATCCAGATAGCGGGCCTGGGCGTCGGTCTTGGGCACGATCGCCCCACGCCAGCGCCGCGGCCGTCCCCGCCGGCACCAAGTACCAGCCGAACTCCGAGCCCGGTAACGACTTCGAGACCGGCAGCGCGCTCGGCGAGCTCGGACACCTTCCACGTGCAGCCCCAGCGCGGCATCCAGCAGTT
>CAMLNY010000260.1 GCA_946481405.1 uncultured Brevundimonas sp.
ACGAGGTCCGGGGCGCGATCAGCCTCGGGCCGTCGGCTCGGCCTCGGCGGCCATACTCGGAGCGACAAAGGGTAAGGGTTCCGGCTCGGCGGGCGGCGGGACTTCGAGATCGGCGGCGCGCTGCTGCTCCAGCAGACGGCGCCGACGACGCTCCGACATCGGTCGCTCTGGCGCGACCTCCGGCATCGGCGGGGACTGAAGCGCTTCCTCCGATGCGGCGGGGCGTTGGGGCAGGTCCGCCGGTTCGGGATCGGACAGGGTCAGCGGCGGCCGGGAGCGGGACTTCATGGGGCGCGGATCTCAGGTGGGCTGGCGCGCGACGCGGGAGGCGCGCTCCGGGACCCTAGACCATTTTGAAGCGGTATCGACTCGCCGCTGACGCAAAAATTGCGATGCCTGACTGACGACGTGCGGATTTGGCGCGGGCTTGGCGTCTCAGCAGTCGTCCGAGCCGTGGGTCGCGATCAGGCTTTTCGCAGGGGCGGGGGCACAGTCGTTGACGCGGTGAACTTCGCGCTCGGGGTGGGCAGCCTTGTTCAGATCAACGCCGAACTGCCCCAGCGCGGCCGCCGCGAGCAGAGCTATGAAGCCAGCCAGCAATTCGATCAGCGCCTGCACGGCCATCTCCCCCCAGAACCGGCGCCCTTATGCCCGTTTTCGGCGAACCGGACAATGCGGGCCAGCGTCGCCATTGACCGGGACCGGCCGGCCGTGGAACGGAAGACACGGTCGGGCGTCTTTACCGGCCGCCCCCATCCCAATTCGCCGGCAGGACATCGACATGGACGCCGACCAAGGCCCGCTGCTGGACACCAGCGCCCTGCTCGCGGCCGGCGACACCTGCTGGCGGGTGGAGCAGGCCGGCCGCCTGTCGATTCTGATGGAGAACGGCGCCTATTTCGAAGCCTTGGCCTCAGCCCTGTCGAAGGCCGAACGGTCGGTCGTGGTTCTGGGTTGGCAGTTCGATCCCCGCACCCGGCTGGACCCGGAGACCCGACATGGCGATCGGCAGGCGGAAATCGGCCATCTTCTCCGGATGCTGGTGAAGACCCGACCGGAGTTGGATGTGCGACTTCTGATCTGGAAGTCGCCCCTGCTGATCGCGGCCTCGCAGGGCTTCTATCCCCACAAGGCCCAGGGGTGGTTCCGCAAGCGAATGGTGGAGTTTCGGCTGGATTCTCCCGGCCCGATCGGAGCTTGCCACCATCAGAAGGCGGTCATCATCGACGACGCCGTGGCCTTCTGCGGCGGAGGCGACATCTCGGTCGATCGCTGGGACTCCGAGGCTCATGCCGACGGCGACCCGCGCCGTTGCCAGCCCAACGGCGTCATCTCTCCGCCGCGTCACGAGACGATGTGCGTGATGGATGGGCCGGCGGCCAGGGCCCTGGGCGATCTGGCGCGGGAGCGCTGGTTCAAGGCGACTTGGGAGCGGACGGTGCCCGAGACCGTCGAGAGCGATCCTTGGCCGGACAACCTCGCGGTCGATTTCCATGACGTTCCCGTCGGCATCGCCCGGACGGAGCCGGGTTTCGGCGGACGGCACGAGGTGCGCGAGAACGAACGCCTCCATCTGGCCGCGATTAGGGGCGCCAAACGGCTGATTTATATGGAGAACCAGTACTTTACCTCTCCCGTGGTCGCCCGCGCCCTGGCTGAGCGGCTGGACGAGCCGGACGGGCCCGAGATCGTGCTGGTCTCGACCGGACGGAGCCCCAGCTGGTTCGACAGCATGACCATGGACACGGCGCGGGCCGAAGTCCTGTTCCGGCTGGAGAGGGCGGATCGTCACAACCGGTTCTTCGCCTTCAGCCCCAATACGACCAAGGGCGAGCGCATCATCGTTCACGCCAAGGTGACGGTGATCGACGACGCGATGTTGCGAATCGGCTCGACCAATCTGAACAACCGGTCGCTCGGTTTCGACACGGAATGCGATGTGGCGATCGCGCCAACGGACGAAGCGGGACGGACGGCCATCCGTCGCTTCCGCCAGCATACGATCGGCCACTTCCTCGGGGTGTCGGGCGAGGCCTTTGAGGCGGCGGAGGTCTTGGTCGGCTCGACCGGTCAGGCGATGCAGTCCTTCGACAACGGCCGGATGAGCCCGCTGGGCGCGACGCCGCCGTCGATGATCCAGCGCACCATCGCCGAGTTCCAACTGGGCGACCCGACTTCGCCGCGCGACGCTTGGCGGCCATGGAAGCGGCGCAACCGCTCGGAGCGGGTTCAGCTTCCGGGCTGAATCTCGAAATCGACGACCAGCGGCAGGTGGTCCGAGGCCATCCGCGACAGCGGCGAGAAGGGCGCGCTGACGCCCGTGACCCGGATTTCCGGGCTGACGAAGACGTGGTCGATGCGGATCGCCGGGAAGCCGGACGGGAAGGTCTTCAGCGTCGGCTTCAGACCCAGCTGCCGCTGACAGTCGGCGTGGTTGCGCGTCAGGGTCTGGTAGGGGCGGGTGATCGAGGTGGCGTTGAAGTCGCCGGCCAGCAGGGTAGGCCCCGTGCAGTCCGGATGCCCCAGCCATTCCTTGCCGGCGAGGGCGGCGGCCTGAAGCCTCTGCTCGCGTGGGACCAGTCCGAGATGGGTGGTCAGGACGTTCAGCTCGACCCCGCCAATCTCGATCTTGACCCACAGGGCGCCGCGCGGCTCCAGCCCCGGCACGCCGCGCACCGTCGGCAGGGCGCCGACATGGACCAGCCGTTCGGGATGTGGCGTCAGGATGGCGTCGCCGTATTCCTCGGCTTCGATCCGCATGGCGGCGTGAAAGCGGACGGCCATGGAGAGACGGTCTCCGATCGCCTTCGCCTGATCCACGCCGCCGGTGCGGGCGCGGCCGACGTCCAGCTCCTGCAGGCAGACGATGTCGGGTTCAAGCTCGGCGATCACGCCGGCGACGCGTTCCACGTCCAGCCGCTTGTCGACCCCGACACAGCGATGCACGTTGTAGGTCACAAGCCGCATGGGCGGACGGGCTAGGCCATTTCCCGCGCAAAAGCGAGGGCGGCGATCTCAGATTTCGACAAGGCGATCCGGCACTTCGTTCGGGTTGCGCGGGCGGGGTGGGAAGTGTTCGGCCAGCACCCCGCCGACCAGACCGATGGCGTCCTCGAAGCCGTCGGCGGGCCGCCCTTCGCGCAGCGCCTGTGTCAGGATCTCGACGGCGTCGGCCCAGACGGTTTGATCGACGCGGCAATGGATGCCTTGATCGGCGATGATCTCGATCTGGCGGTCTGCGAGGGCGGCGAAGATCAGGACGCCGGTCCGGTGTTCGGTGACGTGCAGGCCGTGGGCCAGGAACTGGTGCATGGCGGCCTGACGCGTCCGGTCCCGGCGAATGCTGCGCGGCGTGACCAGCCGGGTCAGGGGTGGAATGCGCAGGATCAGATAGACGCCGACGAAGACCGCGACCTGTACGACGGCATAGGCGGCAATGGATTGGCTGACGGACAGGTGGAGGGCCGCCAGATGCGCTGCCTCCCAATTGGTCGCCAGACCCCGCACCCAGGTGGCGTCGAAGCCGAGCGGGATGAGGGCCAGCGGAAACAGGAAGGCCGCCGCCGCCGCCCACATCAGGCTGATGTCGCGGTAGCTCGAAACCTGCCCGGCCAAAACGCAGAA
>CAMLNY010000261.1 GCA_946481405.1 uncultured Brevundimonas sp.
CCGGCAGCGGCCGGCGCGGCGTGCGGCTCAGGCGCGCAACCAGAAGTAGTCGCCCGCGCAGATGCCTTCGAACATCTCCTCGCTGGCGGAGGCGATGTTGTCGGCCCAGTAGCGGCCGTAGTTCAGGTTGGTGACCTTGCCGTCCTCGACGAAGGCGATGCGGTCGCGCGGCAGGCCGTCCCCGTCCCAGGGTTCGACCGGGCATTCCTCATGCCAGGGGTCGGCCGTGAAGTTGACGCGCGGGTCGAAGACCTGTTCGCCGATCTTGTTGCCGCCGCCCGGCTTCGACAGGAAGCTGCGGCCTTCGTCGGCGGCGCGGGCGCCGAAGAAGTTGAACATGAAGGAGATCAGGCCGGCGGCCGCGGCGGGTTCGAGGATGACCGTGTACTTGCCGGGCTCCAGAGCCTGGGCGTCCACCGAGGCGGAGGCCTTGCGCATGGCGATCTGGATGTCGCTGTCGACGTTGAAGTCGTTGGCGTTCTGCAGGCTGCGGCCGACCCAGCCCGAACCCTTGCCGTCCGCGGTGCGGACCGTGCAGGTGTAGTTCAGGTTGGTCGAACGCTGGTAACCGAAGTTGCCGTTCGAGTTGGCGAAGGCGGTGAAGCCCGCGCCGTCGTTCAGGAAGCCGGCCGCGATCAGGTTTTGCGCCTTGCAGGGGTCGATCGAGGCGCGGGCGATCTCGGCCCGGGCTTCCGGGGTGATCGCGGCGGTGGCGGCGTCGAAGGTGTTCGAGGCGCGGTAGGTCTGGCGCTGGACCGCCGGCATGAACTCCGGGTTCTCCGGCGCCAGTCGGGCCAGGTCCTCGGCTCGGCGAACCACGCGGGCGAGGGCCTCGTCCGAGAACTCGTTGATGGTGGCCGTTCCGACCCGTTTGCCGAACGCCACCTGCACGCCGAGCTGGGTGTCGGTGACGACGCCCGAGGTGGACACGTTGTTGAGGGCGAAGCGAATGTTGCCGTCGGTCGAACCGCCCAGCTGGGCGGTGCATTCGTCGGCGGTCGACAGCGCGATCACCTTGTCGAGGATCGTCTTCGCCTCGGCTTCGGTCATGATGCTCATGTGATTTTTCCCTTGGGTCCGATCAACCGAGCGAACGCGCGGTGTTGATGACGTTGATCTGGTCGAAGCGGGTCGTCGACGAGCCGTGGCTGACGGCGGACACCTGGCTGGGCTGGCCCTTGCCGTCGAAGAACGAGCCGAACATGCGGTAGTCGCTCTCGTCGCAGATCGCCGAACAGGCATTCCAGAACTCGGGCGTTCGCATCTGGTAGGCGACGTCTTCCAGCGGCTGGGTGATCCGGCCGTTCTTGATCTCGTAGAACAGGGTGCCGCCGAACTGGGCATTGTAGCGCTGCTGGTCGATCGAGAAGGAGCCGCGGCCCAGGATGTAGATCCCGTTCTCGACGTTGGCGATCATGTCGTCGACCTTCATCGGCGTCCGACCCGGCTTCAGTGAGACGTTGGCCATCCGCTGGAACTGAACCGACGACCAGCTGTCGGCATAGGAGCAGCCGTCCGAGGCGTTCTTGCCCAGGATGTGCACCTGATCACGCGTGGCCTGATAGTCGACCAGCTTGCCGGCCTCGACCAGGTTCCACTCCTTGCACTGGATGCCTTCGTCGTCATAGCCGACGGCGCCGAGCGAGCCCGGCTGGGTCTTGTCGGCGACGAGGTTGACGATCTCCGAGCCGTACTGGAAGCGGCTCTCGCGCTTGTCGAGCGTAGCGAAGGAGGTGCCCGCGTAATTGGCCTCGTAGCCCAGCACGCGGTCGAGCTCGAGCGGGTGGCCGACCGACTCGTGAATGGTCAGGCCGAGGTGGTTGGGGTCCAGAACCAGGTCGTAGGCGCCCGGGCGGACCGAGGTCGCCGTCAGCTTCTCGCGCGCCTGCTGGGCGGCGGCGATGGCGTCCTTGGTCATGTCGTAGGACATGCCGTAGCTGACCACGCCGTTGGAGGCCACGATCTGGTCGGCGGGGTTGCCGTCCAGGTATTCGTAGCCGAGGCCCATCGGCGACGAGAGGCCGTCGCGGGTGCGGAACTTGCCGGTCGTCTGGTCGATGGCCGTGACCGTGAACGGCGCCCAGATGCGATGGACGTCCTGATCGATGTAAGAGCCGTCCGAGCTGGCGAAGTACTTCTGCTCGTTCACCAGGAAGAGCTGGGAGTTGACGAAGTTGGCGCCCGCGTTGGTCGCCGCGGCGTTGACGCCCAGCAGCAGTTCGACCTTCTCGGCGATCGGCACTTCCATGGCGTTGCGGCGGATCGGCGTCTTCCACGACACCTCGCCGACCCCGCGCGTCGGGGCCAGCTGGACCGGCTGGGTCTGGTTCTTGGCGTTGGCCCTGGCGATGGCGACGGCCAGACGGGCGGCGTCTGCCACGGCCTCGGCCGTCATGACGTTGGTGGCGGCGAAGCCCCAGGCGCCGTCGGCGATGACGCGGACGCCGGTGCCCGTCGACTCGGTGTTGACGATGTTCTGGACGTTGGCTTCGCGGGTGATCACGAACTGGCGCATGTAGCGGCCCACGCGAACGTCGCAATAGGTGGCCCCGGCCGCCGAGGCGGCGCTGAGGCCGGCGTCCGCGAGGCGCTTCTTGACCGCGATCTCGATGGTCTCCGTCAGCTGCGACGCGGCAATGGCGCGCCCGGCGAATCCGGGCAGCAGAAGCCCCCCCGCGCCGATGCCGCAAGCGGCGAGGAATGAACGTCTATCCAAGGCTTCTCTCCACCCGAATGGCCTGCGGCGGGGGCGCACAGGCGGTGTTGAGAGGGCGTCGCACAGAGCCCCCTCGTCACGCGGCGGGCATCTTTGACAGGCGGGTGACACAGGTCAAACCGTCGGACGCCGATAAGGCCCTTCATTACGAAGTCTTAACGCCGGCCCCCGTGTTGGCGGGCTTTTCAGACCGCCGGGTCGAAGGGGCGGAGCGGCGCCAGAGGGGCGAATTCGCCTTCCGAGCGAGCCGTGCGCGCCTGAATCGCGGCCATGACGTCGGCGGGCGACCACAGCGATCCCTGCATGACGGCGACCCATTCCAGTCCTTCGGCGACGGTGTGGTCGCGGGCGTGGTTGAGCGCGGCCTTGGAGCCTGAGACGGCGAGCGGCGCCTTGGTCGCGATCTGCTTCGCCATGTCCATGGCGGCAGTCAGGAGACTGTCGGCATCGGGCAGGATCGCATTGACCAGACCCAGCCGTTCGGCGCGATCGACGGTCAGGGTGGAACCGGTGAAGGCGAGCTCGCGCACCACGCCCTCGGGCATAAGCTTGGGCAGTCGCTGCAGGCTGCCGATGTCGGCCATCATGCCGATGTTGATCTCCTCGATGCGGAACCAGGCGTCAGCCGTCGCCAGCCGGATGTCGCAGGCGGCGATCAAGTCGAGGCCTCCGCCGACGCAGGCGCCGTGGACGGCGGCGATGACAGGGAAGCGCACCTTCTCCAGCGTGGTCAGGGTGTCCTGAAGCCCGCGGGCGGTCTGGTGGAAGGCCTGACGGTCGGCGGCCGTGTCGGCGCTGAGGATCGCCCCGCCCGAGAAGACGTGGCTGAAGCGCGGCAGCGTGACGCCGGCCGAGCTCGCGGCCCACCCGCTGATCCTCTACGAGCGCGG
>CAMLNY010000262.1 GCA_946481405.1 uncultured Brevundimonas sp.
CCAGATGGGCAGGGGCGCATAGCCCTCGTCCTCCAGATCCTTGATGGCCTTGATCGCCGCCTTGCAGTTCAGGGTGTCGGTGATGGTCTCGATCAGATAGAGATCGACGCCGCCCTCGTTCAGGGCGCGGACTTGCTGGCGGTAGGCCTGGTAGACCTGATCGAAGGTCACCGAACGGGCGCCGGGATCGTTCACGTCCGACGACATCGACAGCATCTTGTTCAGCGGACCGATCGAACCGGCGGCGAAGCGCGGCTTGTGCGGCTCCTTTTCCGTCCAGCGGTCGGCGGAGGCGCGGGCGATCTTCGCGCCTTCCAGATTGATGTCCCAGACCGCCTGTTCGTCCAGCTTGTAGTCGTCCTGGGCGATGACGGTGGCGGAGAAGGTGTTGGTCTCCGAGATGTCGGCGCCGGCGCCGAAATACTGGTCGTGAAGGTCGCCGATGACGTCCGGGCGTGTGAGGCACAGGATGTCGTTGTTGCCCTTCATCTGCTCCTTTTCGTCATAGCCGTTGGCCTCGACGAAGCGGTCGCCGCGGAAGTCGCGCTCTTCCAGACCGCGACGCTGGATCATCACGCCCCAGGAGCCGTCGAGGACGAGGATGCGTTCCTTGGCCGCCGCGTGCAGGGCGGCGATGCGTTCGGCGCGGGTGAGGGGGGAGGTCATTTTACTCAGGCAGCCTTTTGTTCGCGGACGCCCAGAACGCGGCAGATCGCATAGACCAGGTCGGCGCGGTTCAGGGTGTAGAAGTGGAAATCGGAGAAGCCCTCTTCCTGGAGGCGAGCACAGGTTTCGGCGGCGACTGAGGCGGCCAGCAGCTTGCGCGTCTCCGGATCGTCGTCGAGGCCCTCGAAGTGGGCGGCCAGCCAGTCGGGGACCGAGGCGCCGCACGAGCCGCACATGCGCTGGAGCCCGGCGAAGTTCGACACTGGCATGATGCCCGGGATCAGGGGGATGGTGACGCCGGCCGAGCGCACCCGGTCGCGGAAGCGCAGGAAGGCGTCGATGTCGAAGAAGAACTGGCTGACCGCGCGCGTCGCGCCGGCGTCGATCTTGGCCCTAAGTACGTCGATGTCGTGGTCGATGGACGGGCTTTCCGGGTGCTTCTCCGGATAGACGCCGACGGTGACGTCGAAGCCGCCTACGATCGAGATGGCGCGGGTCAATTCGGTGGCGTTGGCGTAGCCGTCGGCGCGGGGCGTGTAGACGCCGCCGATCCCGGTCGCGCCGGGCGGATCGCCGCGCAGGGCCACGATGTGGTTCACGCCGATCGCCTTGTAGTCGCGAATGACCTCATCGACCTCAGCCCTGCTGGCCTCGACGCAGGTCAGGTGGGCGGCGGGTTTCAGCGTGGTCTCGGTCAGCATGCGTTGGACGGTGCGGTGGGTGCGCTCGCGCGTGGACCCGCCGGCGCCGTAGGTCACCGAGACGAACTCGGGGTTCAGCGGCTCCAGACGGCGCACGGCCTCCCACAGGGTCTCCTCGGCCTTGTCGGTCTTGGGCGGGAAGAACTCGAAGGAGACGCGTACGGGATTGGCGTTCTGGCCTGCTCGCGCGACCGGGCCAAGCGGCGACAGCAGCAGGGCGCGGGCTTCGGCAAGAGAAGTAGCTGTGGCGGCCATCAGGCGACGCTCCTTGATGCGAGCGCCGGGCGCGTCGCGGTCCAGATGGTGACGGTCAGGCCCGCCGTGTCGGGGGGCAGGGCGATGGAGGCGGAGGCGTCGAGACCGGCGTCGGCCAGCCAACGGCCGATCTCGTCGTCGGCGAAGCCGAGGCGGCGGTGCTGGTGCTCCTCGCGCAGGCGTTCGAGGTCGTGCGGGGCGAAATCGACGATCAGCAGCTTGCCGCCCGGCGACACCAGACGCGCGGCCTCGGCCACGGCGGCGGACGGGTCGGCGAGGTAGTGCAGGACCTGATGCACCAGCACGAGGTCGGCCGACTGGGCCGGCAGGCGGGTGGCGAAGATGTCGCCGTGACGCAACTCGACCCTGTCCAGCCCGGCCTGGGCGACATTGGCGCGTGCGATGTTGAGCATGTTCTGGCTGAGGTCGAGGCCGATCGACATCTTCGCCTTCTTGCCCAGCAGGGTCAGCATCCGGCCGGATCCGGTGCCCAGATCGACGACGCGCTCGAACGGGCCGGGGCCGGCCGCGCGCTCGATGGCGCTCTCCACCGCCGTCTCGGAGACATAAAGGGAGCGGATATGGTCCCAGCTCGGGGCCACCTGCTCGAAATACGCCGCGGCCGCCTCGGCGCGTTCGTCGCGCACGGCGTCGAGACGCTTGTGGTCGGCCTCGCCCTCGCCGTCGTCCAGCAGGTCCAGCACGGTGTCGATCAGGCGGCGGGCCAGCGGTTCGTGCGAGACGCGGTAGAAGACGCGGGCGCCGTCGGGGAATCGCTCGATCAGACCCGCGTCGGCCATCAGCTTCAGATGGCGGGAGACGCGAGGCTGGCTCTGTTCCAGCACGCGGCTCAGTTCCATGACCGACAACTCCTCGCCGGCCAGCAGCGACAGGATGCGCAGCCGCGTGGGCTCGCCGGCGGCGCGCAGGGCTTCGACTGTCTCATCGGCGGTCAAGGACATGGTATAATCATATAAGGATATCCTTATATGATTGGAAGCGGAAACCTCAGCCCTTGGGAATTCCGCTCCAGGTGCGGAAGCCGACGTGCGCCTTCGACGGCGGAGCGGGCTCCGGCGACGGGGCGTCCGGCAGGGGGGCGAGACGGCGCTTGTTGACGTGGTCCGCCGGCGCCGTGGCGATCCGGTCCGGGAACTCACCCCGGAAATAGAAGCGCTGCCAGGCCTGTTTGATCGCCTCCGGGTCGCCGGCGGCCATGCGGCTGTTGAAGTCGGTCCGGACCTCGGACCATTTGCGATACTGCAGCGCCAGATCGCCTTCGGGATCCATCGAGGCGCGGACCGGCTGGAACGCCTCGACGCGGTGATGCTGGACCGGCTGGAGGAAGCAGAAGGGTTCGTCCTTCTCGAAGCGGATCACGCCGGGCGCGGTGAAGCGCCAGTTCATGGTGAAAGGGTAGGGCAGCCAGTCCGTCTCGGTCAGGCCCTCCAGCGCCGCGATTCCGTGCTTGAACCGGTTAGGCACGCCCGAGGCGCGCATGGCCCAGCCCGGCGGCGTGCGGAACAGCCAGCCGGTGTGGAAGGTCAGCACGCCCTCGGTGAAGTGAGAAGCGGCGAAATGATCGAAATACAGGGCCTCGGCGTCGGGTCTGAACGTGATCGAATCGGCGCCCATCCGGCCGTCCCATTCGGCCTCGAACCCGAAGGGGCACAGCAGTTCCCAGCCCGTGGTGTTGGCCATGGTCAGGGGCAGGCAGCGATAGGGGTGGCGACCGGCGAACTCATCCATCCAGTCGCGGTCGGGCCGGCCCGGGACCATGCGCGGCGGGTCGGCGCGCATGGGATAGCATTCCAGCGTCAGTTCGGGTTCGGCGGCGGGCGCGAGATCGGTCAAGGGCGGGTCCTGGGTGCAGCGCCGGCACCCTGCCGCGACGAAGGCGGACTTCGCAAGGCCGCGCCGGCCCTCAACGCGAGACGGGGGTGACCAGCGGCTCCCCGGCCACGGCCGCGGCGAGGTTCCTCA
>CAMLNY010000263.1 GCA_946481405.1 uncultured Brevundimonas sp.
CTGTGGAAGGCGGGCGAGATTACCGACGCCGAGATGGCCCACATGTACCGTCACATGATCAAGCCGGCGGCCGACTTCCTGGTGACCGGCGGGGTCATCGGCCTCGACTGGAACGACCGTACCATCACCCCGCCCTGGTCGCAGCAGGAGCGGTGGGAGGAGCAGGAGGGGTATTCTCCCTCCACTACGGCCGCCGTCATCACAGGCGACGGCGAGCGACTACGCCAGTCACGTGGAGAACCGCATGTTCACCACCGAGGGGACGTTGGGTGACGGCGAATACTTCCTGCGCCTGTCGCGGAACGAGGATCCCAACGACCACCAGCCGCTCGGCGAGAACAACGGCCAGCCCGGCCTGCCCGAAGACCAGATCATCGACGGGGGTTTCCTGGAGCTGGTCCGCTACGGCGTGCGTCGCGCGGACGCGCCGGCGATCCTGACAACCCTCGAGGAATACGACGATCAGACCCGCGAGGATCGGCTGCGTGTCCGCTATGACGTCGGCGGCTTCCCGGCCTTCCGCCGCTACGGCAACGACGGCTACGGCGAGAATCGGGAGACGGGCGGGAACTACGGCGTCGGCGGCATGTCGCCCGGCCAGCGCGGTCGCCTGTGGCCGATCTTCACCGGCGAGCGCGGCCACTACGAGCTGGCGCTGGCGCTTCGAAACGGGATCACCGACGCGGAGATCCGGAACATCCGGCGCACCTATGTCGCCGGCATGGAGTCCTTCGCCAACGAGGGTTGGATGCTGTCCGAACAGATCTGGGACGGGGTCGGAGACGCGACGCCGCATCGCTATCGTCCGGGCCAGAACACCAACTCCGCCACCCCCCTGGCTTGGAGCCACGCCGAGTACCTGAAGCTGCTGCGGTCTCTGGCCGACCGTCAGGTCTGGGACCGCTACGCGCCGGTCGCCGAACGCTACGGCCGATAACGATAACGCCGCCCCGGATCGCTCCGGGGCGGCGCCTGTTCAGCGCCGTCGCGGGATCAGAAGACCAGCTTGAGCGAGGCGGCCACGCGGCCGTCGTACAGCGGGGCATTATCGACGTCGGTATCGTGATAACGGACATCGAACACGAGGTTGTCGGTGAGGGCGTAGGCGGCTCCCACGTTCCAGGTGACATAGTCGTCGGTCACGTCCAGCCATTGCTTGCCGACGGCGCCCGAGACAGTGACCTTGTCGATCGGGGTGAAGGCCAGGTTGCCCTCCAGATAGGTCGCGGTCTCGTCCGCGCCGAAGAAGTCGGGCGAATAGTAGACGGCGACGCCGGCCGTGGCCGGGCCGATCGCGCGAGAGGCGGCGGCCTTGTATTCGACGTAGTCATAGTCGGCGCCCGAGGGGGCGTCGGTGTAGAAATAGCCGATCACGCCGAAGTCCAGGGCGACGCCGCCGGCCTCGGTGCGATAGCCGCCATAGACGTCGATCTCGGCATCGGTGGCGTCGCCGAAGTCGATGGTCGAGGCCCAGCCGCCGGCGTAGAAGCCGCCGATGGTGGCGTCGACGCCGCCCGACAGGGCCATGTCCTCGTTGGACTGGCTGGCGCCGCGGAAGACGTAGTCGCTTGTCGCGGCGGCGTTGAAGGCCCATTCCACATCCTGAGCGGAGGCGGCGCCGGCGGCGCTCAGGGCGGTGAAGGCCGCGATCGCGGCGCAGGTGGCTTGAAGTCTCATCTCGGTATCCCCGTATTTTCTGTTTGGTGTTTCAGGCAGGGCCGCCGGGCGCGAGGGAGGAAACGCGCCCGGCGGGGTTTTGGTCAGTGTTCCAGGGCTTCGCCATGGAGGGTGGTGTCCAGACCTTCAGCTTCCTGGGCATCCGTCACGCGCAGACCGGTCGTGAACTTGCAGATGATCAGGATGATGAAGGTGCCGACGGCCGAGTAGGCGATGGTCCAGGCCAGACCCAGGGCCTGGGTCGGGATGTTGGCGCCTTCGCCCAGGCTGTTGATCGCGGTCGAGGCGAACACGCCGGTCAGCAGGGCGCCGATCAGACCACCCGCGCCGTGGATGCCGAAGGCGTCCAGCGAATCGTCGTACCGGAGCAGTTTCTTGATCCAGACCGACGAGATGTAACAGACCGGTCCGGCGATCAGGCCGATGATGACCGCGCCCTTGGGATCGACGAAGCCGGCGGCCGGGGTGATGGCGACCAGACCGGCGACGACGCCGGACAGCATGCCGATCAGCGAGACTTTACGCTTCTCGATGACCTCGACGATCTTCCAGGTCAGGGCGGCGGCGGCGGCGGCCAGGATGGTGTTCAGCAGGGCCACGCCCATCAGTTCGTTGGCGGCGCCCGCCGAACCGGCATTGAAGCCGATCCAGCCGACCAGCAGCAGCGAGGCGCCGATCATGGTCAGGACCGGGTTGTGCGGATTGATCGGCTCGACGCCATAGCCCTTACGACGACCTAGGAAGATGGCGCAGACCAGACCGGCCACGCCCGAGTTCACGTGAACGACCGCGCCGCCGGCAAAGTCCAGCACGCCCGCGCCGCCCAGGAAACCGCCGCCCCAGACCCAGTGACAGATCGGCGCATAGACGAGCAGCGACCACAGGGCGGTGAACAGCAGCAGGGCCGAATACTTGAAGCGCTCGGCGAAGGCGCCGGTGATCAGGGCCGGCGTGATGATGGCGAAGGTCATCTGGAAGGAGATGAACAGGAACTCGGGGATCCCCGGCAGCAGGCTATGCGCCGTGGCCAGCGAAACCCCGTTCAGGAACAGGGCGTCGAAGCTGCCGAGATAGGGCTGCAACGCGGCGTCCGGGTTCGTGGTGAAGGCGATCGAATAGCCCGCGATGAACCACACCAGGGTCACGACGGCGAACACGCCGACCGACTGGGTGATGGTGGCGACGACGTTCTTCTTGCGGACCATGCCGCCGTAGAACAGGGCCAGACCGGGGAGGGTCATCAGCAGGACCAGGGCAGTCGAAACGCCCAGCCAGCTCGTGCCGGCCGCGTCCAGTTCGATCGCCGCCTGGTGCGCCAGAAGCGGAGAAGCCGCCGCTTCCTCTTCGGGAGCGACGGCTTCCTCGACCGCGGCTGCGGCGGTTTCAACGGCGGCGGCGGCGTCAGCGACCGGCGTGGCGGGCGCGGCGGCCTCGGTGGCGGGAGCCGTGGGAGCGGCCGCCTCCTGAGCGAACGCTCCGCCCGCGTAGAACAGGCCGATGGTTAGAAGGCAGAGAGCCAGAAAGCCCGGTAGCCTGTTGAGCAACTGCGACATGAAAGCATCCCCTCTGTGATCTCGCAGTTGCGAACTGTTTACCGCAACGTCACAGTTCGCAAGAGGGATATCCGGGATTGTCGCAATTTTAATGCCTGTGTCACCGGTGGCACACCTGCAAACGGCAAAATATTACCTTGGCTATTTTTGCGGTGCACAAATATCGCTTTTGTACGTCGCCGGACGAAATCCTTAACCCCAGTGCATCTGGACGCGGTGAGCGGCCGCCCAGTGGATCGCGCGGATGGCGTCGATGATCGCCTCGGCCGCCGAGCGTGTCCCCAACTCCCCACCCAGATCGGCGGTTGTGGCGCCGGCGGCGAGAACCGCGGCCACCGCCGCCTCGATCGACGAGGCCTCGTCTTCCAGATT
>CAMLNY010000264.1 GCA_946481405.1 uncultured Brevundimonas sp.
CGCACCGACCGCGCTGGATCAACCAACTGACCACCGGAACCAGCTGCCACGGCTTCAGCGTCCCGCCGCAGCTCATGCAGTGCGAGGGCGTGAAGACGATCTCCTCGTCCCTCGGCATGCGCACGGTCACCGCGGCAATGAAGCTGCCGAAGATGAGGCCCAGCGGGCCCATGACGATGGCGAAGACGACGGGAGACATCCGCCTCCCCTACCGTCAGCCCCCGCCGAGCGCCACCGCGATCCGATAGGTCGCGAACGACGCCAGATAGGCCAGGGCGAACATGTAGATGACCATGACCCACATCCACTTCCAGCTGTTCAGCTCGCGCTTCACCACGCCTAGCGTCGCCACGCACTGCGGTGCGAAGACGTACCAGGCCAGGAAGGCGAGGCCTGTCGCGAGCGACCATTGAGCCGCCAGCGTCGCGCCCAGCAGGCTGCCCGCGCTCTCGGCGTCGGCGACCGAATAGACGGTGCCCAGCGCAGCTACGGCCACTTCCCGCGCCGCCATACCGGGCACCAGAGCCACGACCATCTGCCAGTTGAAACCGATCGGCGCGAACAGCGGCTCCAGCGCATGGCCGATCATCCCGGCGAAGGAGTAGTCGATGGCCGGCTGGGTCGCGCCCTCGGGCGGATAGGGGAAGGTCGAGGCGGCCCAGACCAGGATCATGAGCGGCAGGATGATCCGTGCCGCCCGCTCCATGAAGATCCGCGCCCGGAGCCACAGATTGAACAGCACCGACCTGGCATCGGGCCGCTTGTACGCGGGCAGCTCCATCATGAAGGGCTCCACCGCCCCTCGCCAGAAGACCTTGCGGATGACGAACGACACCACGAGCGCCGACACGATTCCGGTCGCATAGAGGCCGAACATCACCAGCCCCTGCAGGTTGGCGAAGCCCCAGACCGTCTCCTGCGGAATGAAGGCGCCGATGATCAGGGTGTAGACCGGGATACGCGCCGAACAGGTCATCAGGGGCGCGACCATGATGGTCGTCAGCCGGTCCCGCTTGGCGTCGATCACACGCGCCGCCATCACGCCCGGAATGGCGCAGGCGAAGGAGGACAGCAGCGGAATGAAGGCCCGCCCGTGCAGCCCCGCCCCGCCCATGATCCGGTCCATCAGGAAGGCCGCCCGGGCCATGTAGCCGAAGTCTTCCAGCAGGATGATGAAGGCGAACAGGATCACGATCTGCGGCAGGAAGACGAGCACGCCCCCCACGCCGGCGATCAGACCGTCGACGATCAGACTCTGCACCAGCGGCCACACCGGCCCGGTGTCGGGCACGACCGCGCCGACCCCGGCGCCCAGCAGACCGAAGCCCGCCTCGATCGCGTCCATCGCCGGCGTCGCCCAGGCGAACACCGCCTGGAACATGACGAACAGCAGGGCCATCAGGATGACCAGACCGGCCACGGGGTGCAGCAGGACGCCGTCGATCTTGCCCGTCAGGGTGTCGGGCCGTTCGGGCGGACGCACCGTGGCCCGCATGATCTGTTCGGCCCTGCGGTGCGCGCCTCGGATGGCCGCCGCGTCCGGCGCTTCCCAGTGTTCGCCTTCGATCATGAGCGGCGTCTCGACGGTCATCGAGAGCAGCTTCACGACCTTCGCCGGGTCGGTGCTGACGCCCGAGCCGATCCCGGACCCCGGCTTCCGCGTCGCCACCGTCGTCACGATCGGCACGCCCAGCTCGCCGCGCAGCTTCTCCAGATCGATCCGCAGCCCCTGCCGCTGGGCGATGTCGTACATGTTCAGCGCCAGAACCATCGGCCGTCCCACGGCCTTCAGCTCCAGGATCAGACGCAGCACCAGACGCAGGTTGGTCGCATCGGCCACCGCCACGATCACGTCCGGCGGCGTCTCACCCTTCAGCCGGCCCAGCACGGCGTCGCGCGTGACTTCCTCGTCCGGGCTCCGCGCGCGCAGCGAATAGGTGCCCGGCAGGTCCAGCACCGACATCGACCGGCCGGACGCGGCCAGAACCCGGCCCTCCTTCCGCTCGACGGTGACCCCGGCGTAGTTGGCGACCTTCTGGTGCGCCCCGGTCAGGGCGTTGAAGAGAGCGGTCTTGCCCGAGTTCGGATTGCCGACCAGGGCGACCCGTACGGGCCTCACAGCGACGTCCATTATTCAGCGGCTCCGGCCAGCTCTACGGTCAGGCTGTGCGCCTCCTTGCGACGCAGGGCCACGCGCATGTCGTCCACCTTCAGCGCCATCGGATCGCGCCCGAACAGGCCTTCGTGCAGCAGTTCGATCGTCGCGCCCTCGACCAGCCCCAGCTCCAGCAGCCGCCGCTCCAGCTCGACCTCTTCCGCCTGATGGTGGCAGTGATCGCCGACCGAGACGATGACGCCGCGATCGCCCACCCGGGCGTCGCTGAGCTTGATGACATTGGACATTGGACGCGCTCACAGGCTGCGGACCGTCCGCCCCCGGCGACGGCCCGTTACCTGCGAACGCTTATCAGGCGCGACAAGGCTGCGTCCAGCAAAACGGTCAGGCTATTCCGCCGCAGCCGGGACCGGATCGTTGGCGGTGGCCTCCTGCGCCTCCCACTCCTCGATCTTGCGGGCCGTGTATTCGGGCGACCTGGTGAAGCGGGCCAGCGCCCCGTAGATCACCGGCACCACGAACAGGGTCAGCAGGGTCGAGAACATGGCTCCAGCAAAGATCACCACGCCGATCGTCTGGCGGCTGCCCGCCCCCGCCCCGTGCCACAGCACCAGCGGCAGCGCGCCGAAAGCCGTGGCGATCGAGGTCATGATGATCGGGCGCAGACGCAGCGACGACGACTCGACGATGGCCTCCTTGATCGACCGTCCCTGGTCGCGCAGCTGGTTGGCGAACTCCACGATCAGGATGCCGTTCTTGGCCGCGATCCCGATCAGGATGATCAGACCGATCTGCGAATAGATGTTCAGGCTTGACCCGGCCATCAGCAGGCCGAACAGACCGCCCGCCGCCGCCAGAGGCACGGTGAGCATGATGACCGCCGGCGTGATCCAGCTCTCGAACTGGGCCGCCAGAACTAGGAAGACCAGCAATAGAGCCAGACCGAAGGCCCAGGCCACCGCGCCGCCTGCTTCCTGCTGGTCGCGCGCCGCTCCGCCGTACTGGATGCTGACTACCCCCTGCGGCTGTTTGGCGATCTCCGCCTCCATGAAGGCGACGGCGTCGGCGATGGTCATGCCGGGGTTCAGGTCCGCGCTGATGGTGATGGCCCGCTGGCGATCCAGACGACGCCGGTCCGGCGTGTCGCCCGAGGTCTGGGTCGTTACAACCGAGGACAGGGGCACCAGCGCGCCCGACCCGGCGCCGACATACAGACGCTCCAGATCGGCGATGGTCGACCGGTTGGCCCGGTCGGTCTGCAGCATGACGTCATACTCCTGACCGCCGCGAATATAGGTCGTGGCCCGGCGCGACCCGAACATGGTCTCCAGCGTCCGGCCGATCTCCTGCGAAGACACGCCCAGAGCGGCCGCCTTCTCGGGATCGACGTCGACCAGCAGACGCGGCGCGTTCGGCTCATAGTTCAGGCGCGGCCGGGAGAAGCCCGGGTTCTCCTGCGCCGCCGCCAGAATGGGC
>CAMLNY010000265.1 GCA_946481405.1 uncultured Brevundimonas sp.
CAGGCGCACCGCTCGCTCGGCACCTTCATGATTCTTGAGCATATCGAACGCGCCCGGAAGCTCGGCAAGCCCTATGTCTATCTCGGCTACTGGGTCGAGGGCTCGCCCAAGATGGACTACAAGGCCCGCTTCCGCCCGATGGAGGTCCTCAAGCCGCTGGGCTGGACCCGCGTCGACTAGGTATAGGGAACGGCCGTCGACGTCGTCTGCGGCACGGCCGTCGCATAGTCCAGGGCTTCGATCCCGTCCCACGGCCCCGGATCGCGCCCGCCGCCGAACTTGATCAGCGCCGCGATCCGCTTGTCGATCGACGGATGGGTGGCGAACAGGGCGTCGGTGAACCCCTCGCGCTCATTGTCCAGGAACATGCCCTGCACATCGTCGGGCGCTTGCAGCTTCGACCTTCCCGACACCTTCCTCAGCGCCGAGATCATCGAATCCGGGTTCTTGGTCAGCTCGACCGCGCCGGCATCCGCCACATATTCCCGCGTCCGCGACAGCATCAGCCGGATGACGATGGCGAACAGATAGCCCACCGCCGCGATGGCGAAGCCGATCAGGATCAGCGGCCCCGAGTTCTTGTTGCTCTTGCCGCCCCGCGCATACATCAGCCCCCGGAACACCAGCTGGCAGATGACGCTGATGATCCCGGCGAAGATCGAGGCGATCACCATGGTCCGCACGTCCTTGTTGATGACATGGGTCATCTCGTGCGCCAGCACAGCCTCCATCTCGTCCCGGTCCAGCGCCGCCATCAGCCCGCGCGTCACCGTCACGCTGTAGTGCCCCTCACGGATACCCGAGGCGAAGGCGTTCAGACTGTCGGACTCGATGATCCGGAGCGTCGGCGTCGCCATCCCGCGCGAGATCGCCAGGTTCTCCAGCAGGTTATAGAGGTCCGGCTCCTCGGTCCGCGTGACCTTCCGCGCCCCGGTCATGATGTCGATCATCGCCTGGTTGCCGAACCAGGCGATGGCGAACCAGATCAGGGCGATGACGACCGCCAGCGGGATCGTCCCCGCCAGCATCCCCACGGCGTAGTTTATGTCGTCGCCCAGCGTCCCGCCCGAGTTGGGCAGGAAGCCGAACCCCATCAGGACCAGCTCCAGCCCGAACAGGACCACCACCAGCATGACTGGAAACCCGATCAGCAGCAGCGTCGACCGGGTGTTGTTCGCCCAGATGTGGGTCTGAAGACCGACAGCGCCCATGAAGACCTAGAACTTCACCGACGGCGGGGCGGCGGTCATGGCGGCGCGGTCCGCGGCGTCCACGGCGAAGAAGGGCCGCTCCGAGCCGAAGCCGAACATCCCGGCGAAAAGCACGGTAGGGAACTGCGCCCGGACCGCGTTGAACTCGGCCACGGCGTTGTTGAAGAAGCGGCGGGCCGCTGCCAGCTTGTTCTCCAGATCCGCCAGCTCGCGCTGCAGCTCCAGGAAGTTGGTGTTGGCCTTCAGGTCCGGATAGGCCTCGGCCACGGCGAACAGACGCCCCAGGGCGGCGGTCAGCATGTTGTCGGCCTGAACCTTCTGGTCGATCGTCGAAGCGCCGGCCGCGGCGGCGCGCGCCTCGGTCACGGCCTGAAGCGTGCCGCTCTCGTGGGCGGCGTAACCCTTCACCGTCTCCACCAGATTGGGAATCAGGTCGTTGCGCTGCTTCAGCTGCACGTCGATGTCGGCGAACGACTGGTCCGCCTTCTGGTCCAGCGCGACCAGCCGGTTGTAGGCCCCCATGACCACGAAGATCAGGATGACGACGATGACGCCGATGACGATGAGTGTGATCATTTGAGCTCCCCTCGGATGGCCGGGATTATCGCGCGAAGGGCGAACGCCGGATAGTGAAATCGGACAGGGTCGCCCCCAACTGAATCTGATGACCTTCCTCGACCGGCTGGGCGTTGCGGCCCCGATCATCCAGGCCCCCATGGCCGGAACCTCGACGCCCCTGCTGGCGGCGCGGGTGTCGGAGGCCGGCGCCCTCGGCTCCATCGCGGTCGGGGCGACCGACGCGGTCGGCGCGACGGCCATGATGACGGGCGTGCGCGACCTGACCGACCGCCCCTTCAACGTGAACCTCTTCGTCCACGCCGTCCCGACCCCGAACCCGGTGGTCGAAGCCGACTGGATTGCGGCCCTGACGCCCACCTTCCGCGCCTTCGGCGCCGAGCCGCCGACTGCCCTGAAGCCCGCCTACCCGAGCTTCCTCGAGGACGAAGCGATGTTTGTCGCCGTCCTCGCCGCCGCCCCGCCGGTCGTCAGCTTCCACTTCGGCCTGCCTCGCCCGGATCAGGTCGCCGCACTGAAAGCGACGGGCGCCGCCCTCCTCGCCACCGCCACCAACCTCGACGAGGCTCGCGCCGGCAAGGCCGCCGGCATGGACGCCATCGTCGCCCAGGGCTGGGAGGCCGGCGGTCATCGCGGGACGTTCGATCCCGACGCCGACGACAGCCGTCTGGGCATGGCCGACCTGACCCGCCTCCTCGTCCGCGAGGCGGGCCTGCCAGTCATCGCCGCCGGAGGCATCATGGACGGCGCCGGCATCCGCGCCGCCCTCGATCTCGGGGCCGTCGCCGTCCAGCTCGGCACGGCCTTCATCGCCTGTCCCGAAAGCGCGGCCGACGACGCCTACCGCGCGCTTCTGCTCAGCGACACGGCCACCCGCACCGACATGACCCGCGCGGTCTCTGGCCGCCCGGCGCGCTGCCTGCCCAACGGCTTCACGGCCCTGGGTCGGACCCTGAGCGCGACCGTCCCCGACTATCCGATCGCCTACGACGCCGGAAAGGCGCTCAACGCCGCCGCCCGCGCCGCTGGTCGCACCGATTTCGCCGCCCAGTGGGCCGGTCAGGGCGCGACGAGGGCCAGATCGATGCCTGCGTCCGAACTTGTCGCAATCATGCTGCATGAGATGACCATCGCCGACTGATCCCCGGGCCGGACCCGAAAGGAATTCCTTCTTTTGTTCTTGCTTTGTTCCTTTCCGGAACATAGCCTTCCCTCATGTCTCCCGCTGCACAGCCAAAGAAAGGACGTGGCGCCCGCACCAACGCCTCCGGCCGGTACGAGCCTGTGACGCGTGAGGATTTCGACGACGGCTGGACCCCGGACGACGAGCCCCCGCCCCCGCTCCGGACCATCCTGACCCCCGAACACGCCCGCACGATCATCGCGAAGAACACCAGTCCCGACATCGGTTTCGACCGGTCGATCAACCCCTACAAAGGCTGCGAACATGGCTGCATCTACTGCTACGCCCGTCCGTCCCATGCCTGGATGGGCCTATCCCCGGGCCTGGATTTCGAGAGCCGGCTCTTCTTCAAGCCCGAGGGAGCGCGTCTCCTGGAACAGGAACTCGCGGCCCGCAAATACGTCTGCAAGCGCATCCACATAGGCGGCAACACCGACCCCTATCAGCCTGTCGAGCGCACGCAGAAGATCACGCGCGGCCTGCTGGAGGTCATGCAGCGGTTCAGCCAGCCCTTCTCCATCATCACCAAATCGAACCTGATCACCCGCGATGTGGATATTCTGGGCCCGATGGGCCGCGACCGTCTGGCCAGCGCCTTCGTCTCGATCACGACGCTGG
>CAMLNY010000266.1 GCA_946481405.1 uncultured Brevundimonas sp.
CCACGCCCAGAACGGCGCCCCGATCAGCCCGGCCAGGAAATAGAGGAGCATGAACAGGGACGCCTCGGTGTGCCCGTAGCCCTTGATCTGGCCGAAGAAGAAGAACAGCAGCGACCCCGTGATGCCCGGCGCGA
The DNA here is from genome assembly GCA_946481405.1 of uncultured Brevundimonas sp. Next base: position 135 of record CAMLNY010000266.1, read on the forward strand.
CGCCCAGCACCACATCGGCCAGCAGAAGCTTGCGGACGGCCTTCCGCTTGAACAGCTCCAGATAGGCGCCGAGGCCTCCGTGGGGCGCCGCGCCCGAATTGACCGGCTCCGGCACCGCCACAAAAGCGAGCCCTATGGTGACCGGCAGGGCGATCAGGATGGCCCAGCCCATGATCCGGACCCCGTCTGCGTAGTCGCCGATGCCCGTCTGGATCACCACCGTCGGCAGGATCAGGATCAGGATCACCCCGATAATGTTGAACACCTGCCACCAGCCGTATACCCGGCTGCGCTGGTCGTATTCCGGCGCCAGCACCGCCGCCCATCCCAGCTGCCCCAGCGTCCCGATCGAGAAGCCCAGGTAGAGGACCAGCAGCCAGGCGAACAGATAGACCGGCCCCGCGCCCGGCTGGACCATCACGAACATCATAAAGGCCGCCAGCATCAGGATCGGCGTCGACAAGGCCATCCACGGCCGATAGCGGCCGAACCGCGTCTTCGTCCGGTCCATGGCCCAGCCGATGAAGGGGTCGAAGGTGATGTCGATCAGACGCACGGTCATGAACACCGCCGCCACGACCCCCAGCTCCAGCCCCACATGGGTCGCGTAGAACTCCGGCAGTGTGACCGGCAGCGCCACGCCGAAGGCCGCCAGCGGCAGGCAGACCGTGGAGAAGGCGGCCAGGACGGCGTTGCTGCGACGGGGTGCGGCGGGGGCGTCGGACATGGAGGGATCCAGCGGCGACGCCTCGACTCGGCGACGGGGCCACCATGCCCGTTTTCGAAGCGTTCGAAGAGGGGCCTTGCTTGCGCCGCAACCGTCAGGCTTCCTTTGTCCATGCGGATGGGGATCCTCGGACTGTTGGCGGCGGCGGCCCTGGCCTGGGCCTTGCCTAACGCCGCCTCGGCTCAGGGGCGGTGCGAGACCCGGCGGGACCAGTGGGCCGATGCGGCCGTGGCCAACGCCATCAGCCTGTACTCGCTGGAATGGACGCCTTTCGGGGCGACCGAGCTGGGCTGGGGGACCTATCTGCCGCTGCTGCAGAAGGAGATCGGGACCGAGTGCGAGCCGGGCACCTCCGACTTCGCGGCAGGGCTGGCGGGGTTCCAGACGCGCTATGGCCTGCCGGCGACCGGCCTGTTCGATCAGGCAACCTTCGATGTCCTCAAGGGCGTCCTGCAGGAACGGCGGCCATTCGTGATGGCCCGGGTCCGGGATGAGTGCCCCGATCCGCCGCCGCTCAGGGACCTCGGCTATCTGGAGGCGCCCGAAGAGCATGCCGACCGGCTGACCCGTCTGCTGCGTCGGGACGTGCTGGATGCCTATCGCCGGATGGTGGCGGCGGCCCAGTACGAGGTTCCGGAGGTCCGCAATGACCCCGAACTGCTGCAGATCTTCTCGGGGTTCCGGGACCCGGAGGCGGATGCGGCGCGGTGCGCGGCGGAGCGGAACTGCGACGGGCTGAGGCGGGCAGTCTGCTCGCCCCACAGGACGGGGACGGCGGTGGACCTCTATGTCGGGCAACTGCTGGGGATGGGGGTCGACAACACCAATGTCGCCAGCCGCCAGTATATGACGCAGGGCGCGACCTATCGCTGGCTGGTCCGGAACGCGGGGCGGTTCGGCTTCGTGCCCTACATCTACGAGCCCTGGCACTGGGAGTGGGTGGGGCCGCAGGCATCCTACGGCACGCCGTGAGGGGGCTGACCGGGAGCGAGCGGCGGCTGGCGAAGACCGAGTTCGGAGGCGCGCTGGATCTGGACCGGATCCGGCTGGTTGGAGCGCCCTGGCCGTTCGACCGGGCATTTGTGCCCGGGCGCTGGTTCGGGCGGGACTGGATCCTGTGGCCGGGGAGGAGCCTGCCCGAAGACTTCGCAGTGGCTCCCGTGGCCCTCCAGGCGGTGCTGATCCATGAGCTGGTGCATGTCTGGCAGGCGCAGGCGGGGGTGAACCTGCTGGCCGGGAAGATCCGGGCCGGGGACGGGCCGGCGGCCTATGGCTATCCCAAGGCGCCCTGCGGCTGGGACCAGCTGAACATCGAGCAGCAGGCGGTCACAGTGGAGCACCGGTTCCGGGCGGGAAGGGGGCAGCGGGTCCCCGATGAGGCCGCCTTCTATGGCGATCTGTGCCCGATCGGATCGAAAGCCGCCGAAGGGACTTGAACCCGGTGAGGGGATCGTTACATCTGCCACTGCATTAGTTGCAGAACAACAGGAGCGTCCCATGACCAAGGTGCTGGTTCTCTATCATTCGACCTATGGCCACATCGAGCAGATGGCGGAAGCCGTCGCCGAGGGGGCGGGATCCGTGGAAGGCGTCACCGTCGATATCCGCCGCGTTCAGGAGACCGTGCCGGAGGAACTGGCGATCCAGTCGCACTACAAGCTCGACCAGAAGGCTCCGGTCGCCGACGTCAACGAGCTGGAAAACTACGACGCCATCATCGTGGGGGCCGGAACCCGGTTCGGCACCGCGGCCGGCCAGATGCGCAACTTCTGGGACCAGACCGGCGGCGTTTGGTTCCAGGGCAAGCTGGTCGGCAAGATCGGCGGCGCCTTCACCTCGTCGGCGACCCAGCACGGCGGCAACGAGACGACCCTGATCGGCCTGATCCAGACCCTGCTGCACCACGGCATGGTGGTGGCCGGTCTGCCCTACGCCTTCCAGGGCCAGATGACGCTGGAGGAGATTTCGGGCGGCTCGCCCTATGGCGCGACCACCATCACCGGCGGCGACGGATCGCGTCAGCCCAGCGCCAACGAACTGGCCGGCGCCCGCCACCAGGGCGAGTACATCGCCGGACTGGCCAAGAAGCTCAAGGCCTAGAGTCGGCGACATACGGGATGAAGTCCTCTCGCGACGGCTCGCCGATGAACGCGCTGGGCGGTCCCTATGCGGACGCCTGGAAGGCGGTGGGCGAGGCTATCGGCAAGCCGAAAGGCGTGGTCATGGTCTCGGCCCACTGGGAGACGCGCGGGCTGGGCGTAACGGCGCAGGCGAAGCCGGAAACCATCCACGATTTCGGAAACTTCGGCCCGGAACTGCATGCGATGCAGTATCCGGCGCCGGGGTCGCCGGAACTGGCGGGGAGGGTTGCCGAACTGGTCGGCGCCCGGCCCGTCGAGACGTGGGGGCTGGATCACGGGACCTGGTCGGTGCTGGTCCATGTCTGGCCGGAGGCCGATGTGCCGGTCGTGCAGCTGTCGTTGGACCGGGAGCTGTCGGCGCGTCAGCATTATGAGCTGGCGACGCGGCTGAAGCCCCTGCGCGACGATGGCTATGTCATCGCCGGCAGCGGCGACTTCGTGCATAATCTCCGGACCTGGAAGCGGGACGGCGGCGACGCCTATCCATGGGCTACCAGCTTCAACGCGGCGGTGAAGTCGGCCTTCGAGCGGGGCGACCACGACGCCCTGATCGACTGGGTCGATCTGGCCGAGG
>CAMLNY010000267.1 GCA_946481405.1 uncultured Brevundimonas sp.
GTTCGCCTCAAGGACCTTCTCCAGCTCCTTCAGCTTGCCGGGCGCGCGGCGGCGCTCCAGCACCGGCCCGCCTGGACTTGGCACCTGGGCGGCGACGCCGGCCGAATCGTAGCCGCGGTACTCCAGCCGCTTCAGGCTTTCGACCAGCCGGTCCGCGACGGGCCGGGTTCCGACGATGCCGATGATGCCGCACATTCCGGGGACGCTCCTGCAGGCGCGGCCGAAGGGTGACGGCCGGGATGGTCTGCTCTAGTGAAACCGTAAGAGTCCGGCACCTAATAAGCGGTTTCGGAAGGTTTCCGAACGGAGGGCCGCCGATGGGCGAGCGCAAATATTTCGGCACCGACGGCATTCGCGGCCGCGCCAACACCCGGCCGATGACGGCGGAAATCGCCCTGCGCGTCGGTCTGGCGGCGGGCAAGCTGTTCATGTCGGGCGACGATCGCCGCCATCTGGTGGTGATCGGCAAGGACACCCGTCTCAGCGGCTATATGATCGAGCCGGCGCTGGTGGCCGGTTTCGCCTCGGTCGGCATGGACGTGCGCACCTTCGGCCCGATCCCGACGCCGGGCGTAGCCATGATGACCCGCTCGATGCGCGCCGATCTGGGCGTGATGATCTCGGCCAGCCACAACGACTATGCCGACAACGGCATCAAGCTGTTTGGCCCGGACGGCTACAAGCTGTCGGACGAGATCGAGCTGAAGATCGAGGCCATGATGGACGCCGAGCTCGACGCCGGTCTGGCGCCGTCGAACCAGCTGGGCCGGGTCAAGCGGATCGACGACGCCCCGCCCCGCTATATCGAGATCGCCAAGGCGGCCTTCCCGCGCCACCTGTCGTTGGCGGGCCTTCGCATCGCCGTCGACTGCGCCAACGGCGCCGGCTATCGCGTCGCCCCCACCACCCTGTTCGAACTGGGGGCCGAGGTCTGCGCCGTCGGGGTCTCGCCGAACGGGACCAACATCAACGCCGACTGCGGCTCGACCCACCCCGAGACCCTGTCGGCAGCGGTGAAGCAGTACCGCGCCGACATCGGCATCGCCCTCGACGGCGACGCTGATCGCCTCATCATCTGCGATGAAAAGGGTCAGGTGGTGGACGGCGACCAGATCATGGCCCTGATCGGCCGCGACTGGGCCCGGCGCGGCGTGCTGAAGGGCGGCGGCGTGGTCGCGACCGTCATGTCCAATCTCGGGCTGGAGCGGGTGCTGACCGGCGATGGCCTGACGCTGGAGCGGACCAAGGTGGGCGACCGCTACGTCATGGAACGGATGCGCGAGGGCGGCTTCAATCTGGGCGGCGAACAGTCCGGCCACCTGATCCTGCACGACCATGCCACGACCGGCGACGGCCTGATGGCGGCGCTGCAGGTGCTGGCGGTGCTGGTCGAGAGCGGCAAGCCGATGAGCGAACTGGCCCGCCAGTTCGAGCCGGTGCCGCAACTGCTGCAGAACGTCCGCTTCACGGCCGGCAAGCCGCTGGAGGACGCCAGGGTCAAGGCCGCCATGGCCGAGGCGGATGCAGCGCTGGCGGGTCAGGGCCGTCTTCTGGTCCGCCCGTCGGGCACCGAAAAGTTGATCCGCGTCATGGCCGAGGGCGACGACGAGGCCCTGGTCAAACGGGTGGTCGCCGAGGTCGCGGCGGCGGTGAAGGCGGCCGGCTAGATCACGCCCTCGACGAGGCCCCGTTCGAGCGCTTCGTTCGCCTCGATGTACCAGTTCGACGGCGCGCGTTTCAGCACCTCGTCCATGGTCACCGACGAGCCGGCGATCAGATTCTCAAACCCTTCATTCTGGATCAGGATCGAGTGCTCGATTTCGTGCAGCAGAGCCTTCACCGGAGCGAGGCTCGACGTCAGGGGACCGCTGACAGTCAGGCATTTGTCCATCTTGCGCTCATGGATCATCAGCCGCGTGCCGCGCGTCAGATAGCGGTTCTCGCGCGCGAAGAAGCTCATCAGGGTCGCGCCGGCGGAATAGACCGCCGCCTTGCCCAGAAACACGAAGCGGCGCTCGGGCTCGACCTGTGAGTGGAACACGATGTCCTCGCCGATCATCCGCGCCACCTCGGGGTCGCCCCCCAGGGTGGTCAATTCCACGACTACGAGGCCGTCTTTCGGCGCTGCGTCCAGCTTCGCGCGGAACTGGTCATAGAGGTCGTAATCGACATCCCCGCACAGCAGGATGGCCGGGTCCTTGAAGGCGACGGCGGGCAGTTGGGTCATTGCGGGTCCGAAACGAACATGGGGCCGAAACAGCGCCCGGACGGCGAGCTTCGTTCCGTGGGATACCAGACACTCCCACGGCTGCGCTTGCCGCTGCGGTGCGGGCGGCGCTACGAGCCCGTTTCCATGGTCGACGTCGAGCGCAAGAAAGCCATCCTGAAAGCCGAACGCGAGTTCGAGCGAAAGGAAAACCTCTCGCGCGCACTGGCCGACAAGGGCGTCACCCTGATCGGCGGCATCACCAGTCCGGAACCGGCGGATGCGCCGCCACCTCGGCCGGTCAGGGATCCCAGCTAGTCTTCCACGCGCGCTTTCAAATCTGACAGTTTCGACACCGCGCCGCGTGTGTAGGGGGCCAGCCAACGGTCGTGGACGGCCTTGATCGGTTCGGCGTTCAGGTGGTTCCAGCGCTCGCGCCCCTCGCGCCGGACGAGGATCAGATCAGCCGCCTCCAGCGCCTTCAGGTGCTGCATGACCGTGCAGCGATCCAGACCTTCCTCGATCTCGCACAACTGGCCCGTCGTCAGCGCCCGGTCTTTCAACGCGTCCAGCAGCCGCCGCCGCGCCGGGTTGGCCAAGGCCTTGAAGACGGCGTCCAGAACGTCCGGATTTGACATGTTATAAGAATATAACATATTGGGGTCGCCAGCAACCATGGAGAGAGACGATGGAGCTGAAATTCGAGGTCTCGATGCGGGTGTCGAAACCCGTTCACGAGGTGTTCGAGGCGGTGGCCGATCCGGCGAAACTGTCCGGCTATTTCACCACCGGCGGCGCTGTCGGACGGCTGGAGACCGGCCAGACGGTGCAGTGGGAGTTCGCCGACTTTCCCGGCGCCTTTCCAGTCGAGGTGGTCGAGGTCGTTCCGGACCAGAAGATCGTGCTGAAGTGGGAGGCCAGCGAGGGCGCGCCCGAGGACGGCCAGCCGGTGGTCGGGGCGAGCTATCTGACTACGGTCACCATGAGTTTCTCACCGCTGGACGACGGCGCCCGCACCCTGGTCCGCATCGCGGAGGAAGGCTGGCGCGAGACGCCGACGGGGCTGAAGGCCTCCTACGGCAACTGCATGGGCTGGTCCCAGATGCTGGCCGCGCTCAAGGCCTACGTCGAGTATGGCGTCAACCTGCGCGAGGGAGCGTATCGCTAGGCCCTCAGGGCCGCCGCGACGTCCTCGATCCGCTTTCTGACGTCCGGCACCGCGATGGTCTCCCAGAAGGCCGCGCGGGCGGGGGGGCCGAGGACGAACAGGCGCGGATCGGGCGTGCCGTCGGCGTGAAGCACCCGGCCGGCGCCGTCGAGCTCCAGACCCAGACGAAGGGGATCCAGCCGCGCCC
>CAMLNY010000268.1 GCA_946481405.1 uncultured Brevundimonas sp.
GGATCAGCTCGCTCGCGCGGGCGCTGCTGGCGCGGGGTCTGTTCGATCCGGCGCCGCACGACGCCTGGTGGGCGCGGATCGTCGGCCTGACCGTGGCCGTCAGCGGCGCGGCGGCGGTGCTGACGGCCGAAGGCGGACTGGTCGGTCGGGTGGTGGACAATGTCTATGCGCTGAGCGGGTCCGCGGCCCTGCTGCTGACTTTCGTCGAGCCGTTCAACCGCTATCGCCGGGATATGGACAGCGGAGAGAAGCGGTTCCGGCTGGCCTTCCTGACGGTCTTCACCGTGCTGGTGGCTGTCTCGATGCTGGGGCTCTGGGCGTCCAGCGGCAGCGCGGCGGATGAGGCGCGCGACGACTGGATCAAGGGCGGCTCGGCCGTGGCCGGTCTCGTCGCGGCGGGGGCGGCGACGGCCTTTCGCCTGCGTCACCCCCTGCCGAGCGGAACGCCCCGGCGCGCGGCGACCGCGGAGGATACGGCGCTGGCCGCTCGGCTGACACGGCTGCTGAAGGACGAGGGCGTCGACCGGGAGCCGGAGCTCCGCATCGCCGATGTCGCGGCCCGACTGAACGAGCCGGAGTACCGGGTGTCGCAATCCATCAGTGCGGCCCTCGGGTTCGCCAACTTCAACCGCTGGATCAACCATCATCGCATCGAGCGGGCGCGGGCGGCGCTGGCCGATCCGGAGGACGACCGGTCGATCCTGGTGATCGCCTTCGACTGCGGTTTCGGTTCGATCGGACCGTTCAACCGCGCCTTCCGCGAACAGGTCGGGACGACGCCCCGGGCCTATCGCTCGGCGACGAAGGCCTCGAACGCCGCCGCATAGTCGGGATGCCAGCGCGACAGGGCCGGGCGGTTCTCGATGATGTCGCCGACCGCCCAGGCGATCCGCTTCTCGTCCAGCCCGCGATCCACATCGTTGTCCGGGCACAGGATGTAGAAGTCGCCGGCCGTCAGCCGCTCGATCATGAAGTCGGCCGTCTGGTCCGCCGTCCAGGCGCCGGCCGGCTTGTCGGTGCGGGCGCCCGCCGCCAGCGGGGTCCAGACGAAGCCGGGGATCAGCAGGTGGGCGGAGATCGTCGCGCCGTTGGTGTTCCGCAGCTGGTGCGCCAAGGCTTCGGTGTAGGTCTTCACCCCTGACTTTGAGACATTGTAGGCCGGGTTGCCGGGCGGGGTGGTGATGCCCTGTTTGGAACCGGTGTTGATGATCAGGCCGGGGCGGCCGCGTTCGACCATGCGCGGGGCGAAGACCTGACTGCCGTCGATGACGCCCCACAGGTTCACGGCCAGAAGCTTCTTCCAGTCCGCGTCCTTGCCGAAGGCGTCGTTGGGAATCTGGATGGCGGCGTTGTTCATCAGAACGTCGGCCCCGCCGAAGCGGTCGGCGACCTGGCGCTCCAGCGCGTCGATCGAGGCCCGGTACGAGACGTCGGTCTCTATACCCGTGACTTGCCCATCGGAGGCGACGGCGCGAATCTCCTCGACGGCCTTCGCGATCCGGGCGGCGCCGAGGTCGGCGATGACGACCGTCAGGCCAAGCGCGGCAAAGCGTCTGGAGACCGAAAGACCGATGCCGGAAGCCCCGCCGGTGACGACGGCGACGGAACCGGGAACGAGGGCGGGATGTGACATGGCGAACTCCTGATCCGACAGACGACCGTCGGTGTACGACGGCGACCGCGCGGCGCAAGCCGTGACGGTGTCGCGACGTCAGGGGGAGGAGGGTCGTGGGTGATGTTGGTTGGAACCTGCGGCCCGCTGATCGAGAGAGTCCCCGCTGGGCGTTTCCAGCGTTGCAAGCGTCAGATTTCCACCACGAGGCTTTCGGTCAGCGCGCGAGAGCAGCACGGTGTAAATTGATCGTTTCGGGACCGCTCTTCCATGGTTTGAAACGTGTCCCTGTGGTCGGGCAGACCTTCAAGAACGGGCGTGAGGCAACTTCCGCATATTCCCTGCTCACACGATGTCGAAACAAAATATCCGGCGTCCTCGAGCGCTTTGGCGGCGGAGACGCCAATCGGAACCTGGATCTTCGCGCCCGTGGTCCGGACGATGATGCTGAAGGCTTTGTCCTCTGTGGTGTCGATCGCATTCGCGAAGTCTTCGCGATGCAATTGGCTCTCGCTCCAGCCGCGTTGCAAGGCGGCCTCGAACACGTAATCCATAAAGCCGCCGGGACCGCAGACATAGAGGCCTCGCGCGGGCCTCGCCGCGATCAAGGCGGCGCCGACGTCGAACGACGCTTCCTCTTCGTCGTCGAAGTGAAACCGCACATGTTTGCCGAAGGGGGCGTCCGCCAGTTCTTGCGTGAAGGCCGCCTGGCTGCGGGATCGGGCGCAGTAGTGAAGCGAGAAGGCTTTGCCCAGCGTGTGAAGCCTCCTGGCCATCGCCAGAATCGGCGTGATCCCGATTCCGCCCGCCAGCAGCACGTACTCGTCCAGGCTTTCGTCCAGCGCGAAGAGATTGCGGGGCGCACTGATCGATATCCTGGCGCCCTCGACCAGATGTCGATGAACCCAGGCCGATCCGCCCCGGGACCGGGACGGGAGCAGCACGCCGATCCGGTAGAGGCTGGCTTCTGCCGGATCGCCGCACAGCGAATACTGTCGCCTGAGACCGTCGGCGAGATTGAGGTCGATGTGCGATCCGGCCTCAAACGGCGGCAATGTCTGGCCGGCGTGAGGGGCGAGGGACAGGGAGATGACGCCGTCAGCCTCCTGGCGTCGCTCGATGACGCGGACCTCGAGCATCAGCGCGCCATGTCCTCCGAGACGCGTTCGGCGGCGATGGCCCTGTCGATGGCCATGCGAGACCGCACCCCGCCGGCGTCGATGTTCAACTTCAGGAGTTGGCGCTCGGGATACCGCAGCAGGTTCTGCTGTTGCTGCTCGAGCATATCGAGATCCTCGGAGAAGATGCCGCGCTGCCCTTCCCGGATCTTGTCGGTGACAGCCTGGTCCTCGACGGCGAACGTTCGCGCCATGCCCCAGAAATACCAGTGCGAGGTCTCGGTTTCGGGCGTGATGAAGTCGACCACGACACTGGACGCCTTGGCTTCCTTCGGAGCTCCGTGACCGCCCTGGCCCTGCAGCGCTACGCCGACCTCGATCATGACATGGCTGGGCAAGGAGAACCGGCAGATCTGCCAACGGTCCACGAGGGAGTCAGGATCAAGGCCGGCGCCCTCCAGCCCCATCCGCCAGAAGGGAGGAGCCTTGACGCCTTTCATGAAACGGCTGGTGACGACCTCCTCATCGTCGATCGTCGTCTTCACCGGCGCTTCGTCGATCTCCTTCTGGCCAATGGACGAGGCGTGGACGTAGGTCTCGTGAGTCAGATCCATGAGGTTGTCGATCATCAACCGGTAGTCACACTCGATGTGAAACAGGCCGCCGCCGTAAGCCCAGTCCGGATTGTCCGCCCAGTCCAGGGCGTGCAGCCTGGCCGGGTCGGCGGCGTGGGCGTCGCCGGGCCAGACCCAGATGAAGCCGTAGCGCTCCAGGACCGGATAGCTTCGGATCGGTGGGAAGCTGGCGACCCTTTGACCGGGCA
>CAMLNY010000269.1 GCA_946481405.1 uncultured Brevundimonas sp.
CCGCAGATCGAGCGCTGGCTGGCGGCGCCGTACTGACAACCACCAAGGACAAGACATGAAGAAGACCGCCAAGCAGATGGTCGAGGACGCGATCGGGAAGCTCCTTCGCATAGGGGGAGAAATGACTGCCGATGACCGCCCAGTCCTCGGCCGTGCCCTGGTCCATGCTGCGCGACCGGCTGGGCGTGGTCCTCAAATGGGCGCCTGTGCTGGACGACGGGTCGCTGGATATGGCTGGTCTGGCCGCCCTGATCGGACCGAAGACGAAGCTGGTCGCCGTGACGCACATGTCGAACGTGCTGGGCACGATCAACGATGTCCGCGCTGTCGCCCAACTGGCCCATGCGGCCGGGGCGCTGGTCCTGGTCGACGGGTGCCAGGGGGCCGTGCACTGCATGCCTGACGTTCAGGCCCTGGACTGCGACTTCTACGTCTTCACCGGCCACAAGCTCTATGGCCCGACCGGCATCGGCGGCCTTTACGGCAAGCGCGCCGCGCTGGAAGCCCTGCCGCCTTATCAGGGCGGGGGCGAGATGATCGGCACGGTGACTGAGGAGCGGGTGACCTACGCCGCCGTGCCGCACCGGTTCGAGGCGGGGACGCCGCCCATTCTGGAGGCCATCGGTCTGGGCGCGGCGCTGCAGTGGTTCATGGGCTTCGACCGCGCGGCCGTCGCGGCGCATGAGAAGGCGCTCTACGACCGCGCCGTCGAGCGTCTGTCGGGCCTGAACTGGCTGCGCATCCTCGGCGAGGCCGAAGGCAAGGGCGCGATCCTGACCTTCACCGTCGAGGGCGCCCACGCTCATGACGTGGCCCAGATCCTGGATCGCTACGGCGTCGCCGTCCGGGCCGGGACCCACTGCGCGGAGCCCCTCGCAAAAAGGTTTGGCGTGACGTCGAGCGCGCGGGCCAGCTTCGCCCTATATAACACCGTGGAGGATGCAGATGCCTTCACCGACGCGCTGATCAAGGCGCGGGAATTCTTCGTGTGAGTGAGATGACCGAGCAACCCATCAGCACGAGCGAGACCTTCGCCGAGGCGTGGGACGAGCCGCAGAAGGCCGCCCTGCCGCAGGCCGAGATCGACCGGCTGACCGACGACCTGATCGCGGCGCTGAAGACCGTCTATGACCCGGAAATCCCGGTCGACATCTATGAGCTGGGCCTGATCTACAAGGTCGATCTGTCGGACGACCGCGACGTGGCCATCGACATGACCCTGACCGCGCCCGGATGCCCGGTGGCCGGCGAGATGCCCGGCTGGATCGAGGACGCCGTGATGAAGGTGGATGGCGTCAAGTCCGCCCGCGCCAATCTGGTGTTCGACCCGCCGTGGGATTCGTCGAAGATGAGCGACGAGGCCAAGCTCGCCTTGAACATGTTCTGAGGCTGACGATGACTGACCTTCAGACCACGACCCGTCCCCGCCGACCGCGCCCCAAGGTCGTGACCCTGACCGACGCCGCCGCCGAGCGCGTGCGCGAGATCATGGCCAATGCCGAGAAGCCCTATGTCGGCCTGCGTGTCGGGGTGAAGAACGGCGGCTGCGCCGGTCAGGAATACACCTTCGCCTATGCCGAGGCGGTCGCGCCGCTCGAGGAGGTCGTCGAGGACAAGGGCGTCACCATCCTGATCGAGCCCAAGGCCATCCTGTTCCTGATCGGGTCGGAGATCGATTTCGAGACCTCGAAGCTGTCGTCGAAATTCGTGTTTCGGAATCCGAACGAGACGGACGCCTGCGGCTGCGGCGAGAGCGTCACCATCATCCCGGCCGCGGCGCTGGACGCCGACTGACATGATCCGTCTTGAGGGGGTGACCAAGCGCTATCGCAGCGCGGCGGGCGAGCGCGTGGCGCTGGACGCCGTCGACCTGCACGTCGCCAAAGGCCAGGTGTTCGGGGTGGTCGGTCGCTCGGGCGCCGGCAAGTCGACCCTGATCCGGACCATCAACCGGCTGGAGGCGCCGGACGCCGGTCGGGTCGTCGTGGGCGGCCAGGACATTACGGCGATGAAGCCGGGCGAGCTGCGGGCTGCGCGTCGCCGGATCGGCATGATCTTCCAGCACTTCAACCTGCTGAACTCGAAAACCATCGCAGAGAATATCGCCTTTCCGCTGAGGCTGGAGGGTCGCCCCGCCGCCGAGGTCGAGGCGCGGACGGCGGAGTTGCTCGACCAGCTGGGTCTCGCCGAACACGCCAGGAAACATCCGGCCCAGCTGTCCGGCGGCCAGAAGCAGCGCGTCGGCATCGCCCGCGCCCTGGCCTGCGGCCCCGAGGTCCTGTTGTGCGACGAGGCGACGAGCGCGCTCGATCCCGAGACGACCGACGAGATCCTGAGCCTGCTCGACGGACTGAACCGCGACCTCGGCCTGACCATCGTCCTGATCACCCACCAGATGGAGGTGGTGCGCCGCGTCTGCGATCGCGTGGCGGTGCTGAAGGCCGGACGCATCGTGGAGGAGGGGGCGACGGCCGATGTCTTCCTGCATCCGCAATCGCCGGTGACCCGCGCCATGCTGGCCGAAGGTGAGGACGGCGAGGGCTATGACGCCTCCGTCGTGCCTGCCGGCGGACGGCTGGCCAGGCTGACGTTCCGGGGCGGATCGACCTATGAGCCGGAGTTGAGCCGCGTGGCCCGCACGACCGGCGTCGACTATTCGATCCTGTCCGGCCGCATCAGCCGCATCCGGGGCGAGCCCTATGGCCAGATGGTCGTGGCCTTCGCCGGCGGCGACGCCGACGCCGCCACGGCGCAACTGATCGCGCGTGGCGTGGTGGTGGAGGCCCTGTGATGGACCTGTTCGCCAACATCGACTGGCCCGAGATCGCACGAGCCACCCGCGACACCCTTCTGATGCTGTTCGGGTCGATGGCCCTGACGGTCGTGTTCGGCCTGCCTCTGGGCGTGCTGCTCTATCTGTCCGGCAAGGGACGGCTGGCGGCCAATCCGGTATTGAACACCGTGCTGTCACTGATCGTCAACATCCTGCGGTCGGTGCCCTTCATCATCCTGCTGATCGTCATGCTGCCGGTGACGGTTCTGCTGGTCGGGACGTCGCTGGGGGTCGCGGGGGCCATTCCGCCGCTGGTCGTCGGGGCCGCGCCGTTCTATGCGCGCCTGGTGGAGACGGCGCTGCGCGAAGTGGACAAGGGCGTGGTCGAAGCGACCCAGGCCATGGGCGGTTCGACCTTCCAGATCGTCACCCGCGCCCTGCTGCCCGAGGCCTTGCCGGGGATCATCGCGGGCGCCACGGTCACGGCCATCGCGCTGGTCAGCTACACGGCCATGGCCGGCGTGGTGGGGGCCGGCGGTCTGGGCGACCTCGCCATCCGTTTCGGCTATCAGCGGTTCCAGACCGACGTCATGGTGGTGACCGTAGTTCTGCTGCTGGTGCTCGTACAAATTCTGCAGATGATCGGCGACGCTGTGGTCGCTAGGGTCTCGCACCGCTGACTTCAGACTGAGAGTTGCCATGCTTCGACGCACCCTGATCCTCGCCGCCGCTTCGCTGGCGCTGGCCGCCTGCGGACAGGGGGCCGAGAAAGCC
>CAMLNY010000270.1 GCA_946481405.1 uncultured Brevundimonas sp.
GCTCCCTCCGCCCCCCGCCGTCGTCGCGCCCGCGCCGGAACAGTCGATCGACACGGCCGCCGAACTGCGGGTCGCCGCCGCCCTGACCGAGGCGCGGGTGCAGGTCGATTCCAGTTTCCGCGGCGCGAACATCGTCCTGTACGGCGCCGTCTTCAATCCGACCGACGACCCGACCGATGTGGTGGTGGTGGTGCGGGGACCCGACGCCCCGATCCGTCTGGTCAAGAAGACCCGCAACATGGGGGTCTGGCTGAACAGCCGCCCTGTCCTGTTCGAGGGGGCGCCGGGCTTCTATATGACCGCCTCGACCCGGCCGTTGCCGGACATCGCGGGCTTCGGCCAGTTGCGGCGTCTGGGCGTCGGGGTCGATCACCTGCGGATCGACGCGCCGGAGGAGAGCCGCACCGTCACCCGCTACGGCGTGCGTGACGTGGTCATCTCGCGGTTGGGCGAGGACTACCTCGACTGGCGCCGGGCCGTGATCCGCCTGAAAGAGGCGGCCCAGCTCTACGACACCGATCCGGAAGGGGTGACTTTCGTCGACCGCGGACTGTTCCGGGCGCAGGTCGAACTGCCGGCCACCGCGCCGACGGGCGAGTATCACGCCGAGGTCTGGCTGTTCCGCGACGGGGCGCCGGCGGGGGTGTCGAACCTGACCCTGACGGTCGAGAAGGTCGGCTTCGAGCGCGACGTCTATGAGTTCGCCCACCGGCGACCATGGACCTACGGCATCCTGTGCGTCCTGCTGGCGGCTGGGATGGGGTATCTAGCCAGTCGCGTGTTCAGGAGGAACTGATGGGTCGGACTCGCCTGACTGCTTGGGCGCTCACCCTTGCCGGCCTGGTTCCGTTCGTGGGTCTGGCGGGCTGGATCCTGCTGAACCGCGACGACGGGCCCCGGTGGCTGGAGCCGCTCACCGTCTACGCCGCGATCATCGTGTCGTTTCTCGCCGGAACGCGGTGGGGAAAGGGTCTGGCCGGGTCGCGATGGGGCAAGGGGCTGGCCGAGCGCGATCCCCGACCCGCGACCCTGATCCTCAGCAACCTGCCGCCGGTCGCGGCCTGGCTGACCTTCCTGCCGGGCGTGCCGTACGAGTTTCGGCTGGTGGTGCTGATCTTCGCCCTTGTCGCCATGCTGTATTGGGACTTCCGCGCCGCCCCGCCCTGGTATCGCACCCTTCGCAGCGTGGCGACGGCGGGCGCGGTCCTGAGCCTGCTGGCCGTCGTCCAGGCGCTCTAGACCAGCCCGGCCCAGGCCAGGGCATGAACGCGGTCCCTGCCCAGCGCGGCCACCATGGGCGGGGCGGCGAACAGACCCGCGATGGCGGAATCGAGAACGTTCAGCCCCCCGGTGAAGGCGCCGAACGCCGGAAGGATCAACCGTCGCCCGTCCGTGACGAAGCACGACCGACGCACCATCCGCGCATGGGCGACGACGCGGGCGCAGGGGTGCAGGTGCCCCGCCACCTCGCCCTCCTCGGCCTCCGGCATCGGCTCGTGGGTCAGGTAGAGGGCGCCAAGCCGTATATCGCCGACGATGCGGCCGGGCAGGCGGGACACGGCGTCCGCGTCGGCGGCGCTCAGGGCCTCGCGGTCGTGATTGCCCTCCAGCCAGACCCAGTCGCGCCCGAACGCCAGCCGGTCCAGCCGTTCGCGATCGTCGGCCGCCATCCGGCCGATGGACTTCGCATCATGGAAACTGTCGCCCAGAAGGACCACGCGGTCGGGCCGCAACTCGGCTACCTCCGCCTCCAGTCGGTCCAGCGTCGCCCGGCTGTCGTAGGGCGGCAGCATCTGGCCTCGCGCGGCATAGGCGGACCCCTTCTCCAGATGGAGGTCGCCCGCCACCAGCGTGCCGAAGGTCGGCAGCCAAAGCGCGCCCGAACAGCGCAGCACGCAGACTTCGCCCGTCACCCGCACGGATAGCGACCCGCAGGGTCGGCGCGCGGGGACCAGCGTTTCTCGAAGCGCCGCGTTCACGCCGCCCCCTGCAGCTCGGGCGGGGCGTCCTCCATGACCTCGTCGATCAGCTCCTGGGCCGAGGCCTCGAGGATCATCTCGGCCGCGTCGCCGCCGACCCGCTCGCGCCCGATCTGGACCAGCACGGGCACGCAGAAGGGCGAGGGCCTCTCCAGCGGGGCGTGGCGGATGTGGCCGGCGATCCGGCTCAACAGCTGACCCAGACGCGCCACATCGAGCAGGCCCGACGCCGCATCGGCGCGCGCGGTTCTGAGCAGCAGGTGATCGGGTTGGTGGCGGCGAAGCACGTCGTAGATCAGGTCGGTGGAGAAGGTCACCTGACGCCCCGTCTTCTCGGCGCCCGGCTGTCGGCGCTCGATCAAGCCGGAAACGAGGGCGCAATTGCGGAAGGTGCGCTTCATCATAAAGCTCTCCTCCAGCCAGGCTTCGAGATCGTCGCCCAGCATGTCGGGCTGGAACAGGGCGTCCCAGTCCAGACCGTCCATCGGCTTGATCGCCCAGATGGCCAGGGAATAGTCGGTGACGACGAAGCCCAACGGCCCGACCCCCAGCCGGTCCAGCCGCCGCGTCAGAAGCATGCAGAGCGTCGAATGGGCCAGCCGCCCCTCGAACGGATAGGCGACGAGGAAGTGGCGCGTTCCGCGCGGGAAGGTCTCGATCAACAGACTGTCGGCGTCGGGGATCAGGCTGCGCTGGTCCTGCAGCTCCAGCCACTCCTGCACATCGGGCGGCAGGACGCGCCAGTGGTCGCGGTCCTGAACCATGGCGCGGACGCGGGCCGCCAGAGACGTGCCGAGCGGAAACTGGGACCCGCCCCAGGACGGAATCTTGGGGTCCTTGTCGTTGGCGTAGGTAACCAGGGCGTCCATGCCGCTGATGCCCTGGAAGGCCCAGACCTGACCGGCGAAGACGAAGGTGTCGCCCGGCGTCAGCTGTTCGAAATACCACTCCTCCGCCTCGCCGACCTTGCGGCCCGCGATCCAGGCCTTGGCCGATCCGCCCCCCGCGCCCGACCGCCGACGCGAGGCGACCTTCACGTTCAGCGTCCCCGCCGCGACGATGGCCCCGACGTTCATCCGGTGGCGCTGGGCGACGAGCTGGTTGCGGACGGTCCATCGGCCTTCGGGCGTGCGGACGATGCGCGCGAACCGGTCGTAGGTGCGCAGGGCGTACCCGCCGGTGGCGACGAAATCGACCACCTCCTCGAACGCCTCCCAGGTCAAGCCGCGATAGGGGCTGCACGAGGTCACCTCGGCGTGCAGGGCGTCGATGGGGACCACCTCGGCCTGCCGTCGGGACGACTGGCGGCGCCAGTCGAGCGCCCGATGGCGGGCGGCGGTGAACACCAGGGCGCGGAAGCCGGCCTCATCGCCGCGGAAGCGCGCGAGCCCTCGGATGATCGACACCCAGGTGTCGGCGGCGAGGTCCTCCGCCGCTTCCGCCGCCGCCACGCGCAGGTAGCGGAGGACCGCGGGCTGGAGCTCCCGCCACAGCACCGCGAACGCGCGCTCGTCGCCGCGCTGGGCCGCGTCCAGCACAGCGGGGAACGATGGCCCGATCATCGTG
>CAMLNY010000271.1 GCA_946481405.1 uncultured Brevundimonas sp.
ACCGCCCGCCCCTGATCCGACCGAAGGAGACGCCGCCGTGATCCGCCTGCCCATCCTCGCCGCCGCTGCCGCCCTGAACCTCGCCGCCTGCCAGCAGGCCGAGGCGCCCGCCTCCGCCCCCGCCGTGGAGGCTACGCCCGCTTCGGCCACCGCCGGACAGGCCGGGGTCGCTCCCGCCTTCACCCTGACCGATTCCGAAGGCGTCCAACGCTCCCTGTCGGACTTCCGCGGAAAGACGGTCGTGATCGAATGGACCAACGAGGGCTGTCCCTACGTCCAGAAACACTACTCCTCCGGCGCAATGCAGGCCCTGCAGCAGGAGGCCGTCGGCGACGGCGTGGTCTGGCTGACCATCATCTCCTCCGCGCCCGGCAAGCAGGGCTTTGTCGAGGGTGAGGAAGCCCGCGCCTGGAAGGCCCGCAACAGCGCCCATTCGACCCATCTGCTGCTCGATCCGGACGGGACGGTCGGCAGGGCCTATGGGGCGATGACCACGCCGGACATGCGGGTGATCGACGGCGAAGGCCGTATCCTGTTCGCCGGCGGCATCGACGACAAGCCCACCAACAAGGTCGAGGATCTGGAAGGCGCGAACAATTTCGTCCGCGCGGCGCTGGAGGATGTGGAGGCCGCCCGGCCGATCCGCACCGCCTACGCCCAGCCCTACGGCTGTTCGATCAAATATCCGGACGCGGCCTGATCGGTCTCAGTCGGTGGCCAGCCCGCTCTGGGCTTCGGGCTGCGGCGGGGTCGTGATGACCTCGACGTTGTCGTTGAGCAGATAGGACAGTTCCGACAGGGCGGTTGCGCGGGCGGCGGCGTCGGTCGCCGTCTCCACCGCCGTGAGTTTCAGCGGGATGTCCTCCGAAATGCCCCGCAGGATGCATTTCAGGTCGCCGTCGGCGCCGCGCTCCTTGAGGATCAGGTGGCCCTGCATGTCCAGGGCGGCCAGTTGCTCGGCGCGGCTGCGGAAGGCGGCGAAGTCGGCGGGCAGGCTGCCGTTCCAGCCGTCGACCACGGTCTTCAGGGCGCCCGCGCGGCTCACGATGTCGGCAAACAGGGGCTCGTCGGCGATGGTGATCGGCGCGCCGGCGACGGCGGCCGGTTCGGCTGCGGCCAGGGCCACGTTGGGATCGGAGAGCAGCAGGGCGGCGGCGATAGCGATGCCACAGGACATGGTGAACGACCTTTCGCGAATCGACGATTGATCCGGTCTACGCCCGACCCGTAAACGAGACCTTGCTGAATGGGCCTTGCGACAGGGGATATGCGCATGACCGACTGGACCGCCTTTGACGCCGCCGCCGCGCGGGACGCCGACGCCCGCATCGTGAATCAGTTCGCGGCCGACCCGGACCGGGTGTCTCGGATGTCGGTCGAGGTGGCGGATCTGTATCTCGACTTGTCGAAACAGAGCTGGACGAAGGCGGGATTCGAGACCTGCCTCGACCTCGCCCGCTCCGCCGGAGTCGAGGCGGCCCGGGCGCGTCTGTTCGCCGGCGAGGCGGTTAACGCCACCGAGGGCCGCGCCGTGCTGCATCCCGCCCTGCGGGCTGTGACAGGCGCCGATTTCCATGCTCTGGGCGAACCCGTGTCCGCCGAGGTCGACGCCGTTCGCGCCGATATGGCCGCCTATGCGACCGCCGTCCGGTCGGGCGTCGAGACCGGCGCCACCGGAAAGCCGTTCAAGGCCATCGTCCATATCGGCATCGGCGGGTCGGATCTGGGTCCGCATGTCGTCTGGGATGCGCTGCGTCCGCTCGATCCCGCCATCGACCTGCGCTTCGTGGCCAACATCGATCCGCGCGACATGGCCGAGGCCCTGACCGGGCTGGATCCCGAGACGACGCTGGTGGTGGTGGTTTCCAAGACCTTCACGACCCAGGAGACCTTGGCCAACGCCGAGGCGGCCAGGGCCTGGCTTGCGGCGGGCTTGCCGGAAGCCGGACGCGACAAGCATTTCATCGGCGTCACCGCGGCGCCGGACAAGGCGAAGGCCTTCGGCTGCGCCCGCACCTTCGCGTTCCGGGACTGGGTCGGCGGTCGCTATTCCCTGTGGTCGGCGGTCAGCCTGAGCTGCGTCATCGCTCTGGGTCCCGACGTCTTCAACGGACTACTGGCCGGCGCCGCCGCCATGGACGACCACTTCGTCTCCGCTCCGCTGGAGAAGAACGCCCCCGTCCTGATAGCGCTGGCCCAGATCTGGAACGTCGACGCCCTGGGCCGCCCGGCGCGGACGGTGGCGCCCTACGCCCACGCCCTGCGTCGTCTCCCCTCCTTCCTGCAACAGCTTGAGATGGAGTCGAACGGCAAGCGGGTGCATCGCGACGGCTCGCCTGTGACGCGCCAGACCTGTCCCGTCGTCTTCGGCGAGCCTGGCACAAACGGTCAGCACGCCTTCTTCCAGCAGATACATCAGGGCCCTCAGGTCGTGCCGGCCGAATTCGTGATCGTGGCGAAGACCCATGCCGACGCGCCGGAGAGTCCGTTGTGGTCGAATGCGCTGGCGCAGGGTCAGGCCCTGATGCTGGGCAAGACGACGGAGGAGGCGCGGGCCGAACTGCTGGCCTCGGGAGCCGACGCCGCAGAGGCTGATCGGCTGGCGACGCACAAGACCTTCCCGGGCAACCGGCCCTCGACCGCCATCGTCATGGATCGTTTGACGCCCGAAACCCTCGGCGCGCTTCTGGCCCTCTACGAGCACAAGACCTTCGTCGAGGGCGTCATCTGGGACATCAACTCCTTCGACCAGTGGGGTGTGGAGCTGGGCAAGGTGCTGGCGAAGGCGATCCTGAAGGACGTCGCGGCGGGCGAACCGTCAGCGGCGCTGGATCCCTCGACCGCCTCCCTTCTGACCCGCCTGATGTAGAAACGGGGCCCGAAGGCCCCGTCCCGATCAATAGTTGCGCCAGCGCCGGTCGTCGCGCCGGTCGTCCCGACGATCCCGCCGGTCGTCTCGCCGGTCCGAACGCCAGTCGCGACGGTCGCCGCGAATGACGCCGCGCTCATAGCGGTCGTAACCGTCGCGGCTGTTGATGCCGTGCTCGCGCTCCCAGTGGCCGCGGTTGCGCCAGCAGCGGCCGTCCCGCCAGTATTCGCAGCTCTGACGATAGCCGCCGTAGCTGTATCCGGGGCTATAGCCGTAGCCGCCGTAACCGCCGTAGCTGTAGCCATAGCTCCCATAGGACCGGTAGCCGTCGTCGCTTGCGGCCGCCGCGCCCAGAGCCGCGCCGGCCAGGGCGCCGCCGGCCACATAGCGGTCGTCGCCGTCTCCGATCACCGCCCCCGCCAGACCCCCCACGACGGCGCCGACCACCAGACCCGCGACGACATCGCCATCGTCGTCCCGATCATGGCGGTCATGGCCGCGTCCATAGTGCTGGGCGGACGCCGGCAGTGCGATCGCGCCGAGGCTCAGGGCGGCGGCGCCCACGGCGCCTTCGACCACCTCGGCGAGGTCGCTCATGCCGGACGGCCTGGTCAACGCCCTGGACGACCGCGAGCAGTTCCTCGACCTGCTGCGCTTCCTGATCG
>CAMLNY010000272.1 GCA_946481405.1 uncultured Brevundimonas sp.
GGGCCGTCACCGTCGGTCCCGGACCGCTACGACCGGGGCCGGCACGACGCCCGGTGCCGCGCCCTCACGCGAGCGGCGCGCGAACAGGACCGCCGAGCCGACGACGATGGCCACGCAGCCGTCCGCCACAGAGATCACCGCCCGCGCCCCGTCCTCGAGATTCGGCAGCAGCATCTTCTCGAACAGGAAGGCGTTGGACTTCGCCACCTGTTCGGTCAGGGCGGCCTTGTCCAAGCCGAACCTCCGCTCCAGCTCGGCGAGGCCGGGGCCGACGGAATGGAAGCCCAGCCCCGCAGCCAGGATCTTGGGACCGTACTCGGGCGAGGTCGCGATCTCGGCCTGAACGCCCCGCGCCTTCAGGGCGAGACCCAGGGCGATGAAGGGATGCAGATCGCCGAGCGAGCCGGCGGTGCAGAGGACGATGCGGGGAGGCATGGCCCAGTCTCGCACGGAACCGCGACGCCTCGAACTACCCCCGCGCCCTCTCCAGCGCCCGTCGGGCCGCCGTCCACTGCGGGGCGCGTTCCAGCGCGGCCTCGTAGCGACGCACGGCGCCCCTCGCATCGTTGCGCGCTATCAACACGTCGCCCCAGCCCTTCAGCGGATCGGCCCAGTCGGGGCTGCGGCGGTTGGCCTCGCGGAAGTCGGCCTCGGCGCCGTCGAGATCGCCGCGCGCCAGCTTCGCCCGGCCCCACTCCTCGTGAGCGAAGGGCAGGGAGGGCGCCTGACGTACGGCCTCGGCGAACCAGCGGTCGGCGGTCGTGCGGTCGCCGGCTTGTTCGGCGATGACCCCGCGGGCGATGACGCAGGCGTAGCAATCCACTCTGGTCGCTGCGATGACGCGGGCGGCCCGCGCCGTATCGCCCGTCCGCGCAACGGCCATGGCCAGCCAGGGGTAGGTCACGGTCCGATACCGCCGAGGCCCGCCCGGCGAGAAGTCCGAGACCGGTACGCTGCCAAACTGACGCACGGCTTCGCGCCAGTCGCCGGCCTCGAAGGCGAGGCTCGCCGCGAAACCGGCCCTGATGGCGGCCGCCTGTTCGATCACCTCCGGCGGAGCATCGGCCGGAGGCGCAGGGATGCGGTCGAAGGTCGTCCGGGCGCCGGCCGGGTCGTGGAGCGAGATCTGGATCAAGGCGAGCGTCGCCATCGTCTCGAAGTCGTTCGGCCGACCCTCAAGGGACCGGCGCACGCCTTCAAGCGCCTTGGAATAGGCGCCCAGTTCCTGGGCGGCATACGCTTCCCAAGTGGCCTGCACGAAACGCAGACCTTCCTCGCGCATGAAGCGGCGGCCGTCCGAATGCGCCGTCTTCGCCGCCAGAATCAGTCCCTGATAGGAGGCTTCGGCATAGCCCATGCCGCCATAGGCGCCGGACCGGTTGGCGTATGCGAGGTTGAATTTCGGCTCCAGCGCCAGAGCCGCGTCCGCTTCGCGCACTGCGCCCTCCAGATCGCCCTTGCCCTGCAGGCTCAGGTTCAACGCCGCATGCGCCCAGATCCGGTCGGCCCGATCGCCCGACTGGATCAAGGCCCGCAGCGCCGCCTCCTGCCGCGCCGCGCCCGCCGCGTCCCCGCGTCGCCCCAGATAGATGGCGTAGCGATAGGGCTGGGTCGCGGCATAGACCTGCTCGGCCGCCGCCTGGATCATGGCGTCGAGATCGCTCTCATCGGCGCCGGTCTGGGGCGTCGCGGTCGCCGTGCCCGTGCGGGCGGTCAGGGCGAGACCCTCGGGCGTGCGATACAGCTCTCCGCCGATGGTCGTCTGCTTGCCCAGCCATTCGACCAGATAGCGCCGCAACTCCCCGACCGAGACGCCGGTCTGGGGGATCTGCACCTTGATGTCGCCGTTCCAGTTATTGGCGTAGGTCGAGGGCGCGCGCACCGACACCGTCTGGTCGCTCATCTCGCTGAGCCGGTCCAGCAGGCGGCTGGCGACCACCTGACCGGTGACGCCGCGCTCGGCGAACTCGGGCGGGACCGAGAAGGGCTCGATCACCAGCCCCCGCTCCTGCGACGCCTCCCAGATCAGCGACCCGACCAGAAGCGCCGCCACCACCCCGACGACGCCCGTCAGGACCCGCAGGCCGAACCCGGCCCGCTCCTTCATGATCTGCCAGCCCAGCAGCTGTTCGTGCTTCAGCAGGACGCGGCGCGCCGGGCTGTCCTCGCCGCCGTCGCCGTGGGCCTCGGCGTCCATGGCGATCTCGATCGGATCGGGGGTGGTGGGCGCAGGGGCCCGTCGGCGCGAACGCCCCCTCTTCAACGCATCGGTCACTGATGATCCCCCGCACAGAAACCCACGGTCTCCCAATTGTGACGGCGGGTCAAACGGCGAAAACCGCTCACACTTTTCCGGATCAGGCTCTAGCGTCGCCGTCATGACCCGATCGCGCACTGCCTCCGTCTTCTCGTCGCTCAGCCTGTGGGTGATGATCGCCCTGGTCGGAGGGCTGGCCGCTGGCGCGGCGGCCCAGGTGGAGGGCATCCCCGGCGGCGTTGGGACTGTGGCCGTGATCGCCGCCACGGGCCAGCTCTGGCTCAACGCCCTGCGCATGACGATCATCCCGCTGGTGTTCAGCCTGCTGGTCACCGGCATCGCCTCCATCGCCGACGCGGCCGCGACCGGGCGGTTGGCGCTGAAGGCGGTGATCGTGTTCGCGATCCTGCTGGTCGGGGCGACGGTCTATGCCTTCGCCTCGTCGCTGGGGCTGCACGCCCTGTGGCCGATCGGCGAGGCGGGGTCGGCGGCCTTGCTCGCCGGGACCACGGCCGAGGCCGGGCGCGAGGTTGCCGCCAATGTCGGCGGCGGGGGCTTCGGCGCCTTTCTGACCAGTCTCGCTCCCGCCAACCCCATCCGGGCCGCCGCCGACGACGCCATCCTGGCCATCGTGGTCTTCGCCATTGCGTTCGGTTTCGCCACGACGCGCCTGGAGGCGCGGCTGCGCCAGCCCATCGCCACCTTCTTCGAGGCGGTGTCGAACACCATGATCGTCATCGTCCAGTGGGTGCTGGCGGCAGCCCCGATCGGCGTCTTCACCCTGGCCTTCGGCGTCGGCCTGCGCGCCGGGCTCGGGGCGGCGGGGGTGCTGGGCCACTATATCGCGATGGTCTGCCTCAGCCTGATCGGCCTGATCCTCCTGACCTATGGGGTGGCGACGCTGGCGGGGCGGATCGGCCTCGCCCGGTTCGCGCGGGGGATCGCCCCGGCCCAGGTCGTCGCCTTCTCGACCCAGTCCTCGCTCGCCTGTCTGCCGATCATGGTGGAGCGGGCCGTGGGTCGGCTCGGCGTGTCCAGCGCCACCGCCGGTCTGGTCCTGCCTCTGGCGGTGGCGGTCTTCCGCGTCACCTCGCCGGTCGCGAACCTGGCGGTCGTCATCTATGTCGCCAGGTTGACGGGGACGGAGATCACCACCGCCTCCATGCTGGCCGGAGGCCTCGCGGCCCTGGCCGTCGGAGGCTTGAGCGGCGGCCTGTTCATCGCGCGTTGGGCGCAGCGCGGGGTCTTCCGCTCGCTCTCCGCCGCCCCGCC